>JBQTIF010000279.1:0-16198 GCA_052388395.1 Gemmatimonadaceae bacterium
TCCACGCGAGCTCCCGCAATCGGGACGCCCGTCGAATCATCGGTCACATACCCTTCGACGCCGGCGGTCGCGGCCTGCAGCGTCACTGCGAGGATTAGTTGGAGCACTGGTCATCGCCCTCCGCCCAACCAACGTGACTGCGGAGCCTACTTGGTCTAAGATGAAAAGGTACCCTGGGGCTGTCTACGGCGAAGTTTGCCGGGGCCCCGGTGCGTCGCGGCGCTGTCACAAAACATGCTTGTCGTCTGTTCCACAACACTTCGCTTGCCGGCGGGCAGTTCCGCGCGGCCGCGTACGCGCGCATGATAGCCGCCCCCGTTAGCATCGGCGCAAATGACCAATCCGCTCACGCTCTCACTCACAGAAGACGCTCTGACCGATCAGGTGCGCGCCGTCCGCGAGGCAAATCTCGCGTTTGCTCAGCGCTACGTCGGCGAAACGAGCGCTCGGCAGCCCGTGCAAACGATTTACCGTGGAGGGCATCTCTTCCGCGCGGACGTAGCGCGCAGGCTGGGTGACGTTGCGTTACAGACGATGGATCAGCACGCGCCTAACGCGACGTCCTTTGCTCAGGCGATCGGGTTGAGTGCGACTCCTGACGTGATTGATCGGGTGTATCAACGCGTGCGTGAAAAATTGCAAAACGAACCCGTCGAGGATTACCGCATCGACTTCGAGGACGGCTATGGCGTGCGCTCCGACATTCAAGAGGACCAGCACGCGTCGGCCAATGCGCGCGAGATGGCTCGCGGCGTGCGCGAAGGCACATTGCCGGCGAACGTCGGCATTCGGGTCAAGCCGCTGACCGAGGAGTCACGGCGTCGCAGTGTCCGGACGCTTGATCTCTTCGTAACGACCGTCGTGCAGGATCTTGGTGGATCGCTTCCGCCGGGGTTTGTCGTGACAATCCCCAAGGTCACCAACGTGCAACAGGTCCGTTATGTGACGGCGCTGTTAGGCGCACTCGAGGAGAAGCTGGCATTGCCGCGCGGCGCGTTGCGGTTCGAAATCATGGTCGAAACGCCGCAGATCATTGTGGACGCGACGGGTCGCTGCCCGTTGCCCGCCCTGATCGACGCCGGAGAAGGACGCATCAGCGGTGCACACTTCGGAACCTACGACTACACAGCGGCGTGCGGCATCACCGCCGCGTATCAACGTATGCAACACGCGGCATGTCAGCATGCATTGCGCACGATGCAGGCGGCACTCGCAGGAACAGGAGTATGGATTTCGGACGGTTCGACCACAGTCCTGCCTGTTCCCGTCTATCCTGACGCGGAGGACCATCCGGATAATACGGAGTCGGTACACCGTGGTTGGCGTTTGCATTACGCAGACGTGCAGCACTCACTCGCCAACGGATTCTATCAGGGTTGGGACCTGCATCCGGCACAACTCCCGACTCGTTATGCGGGAGTGTTCGCGTTCTTCCTCGAAGGGCTTGACGCCGCTGGACAGCGGCTGCGCCACTTCGTCTACGAGGCGGCGCAGGCATCGCTGTCGGGTAGCGTCTTCGACGATGCCGCGACCGGTCAGGGACTTCTCAACTACTTCCTGCGAGCGTTCGAGACGGGAGCGATCGACGCTGAAGAAGCCCACGCGCGCAGCGGCTTGACGCTAAAAGATCTGCAAGGGAAGTCTTTCGTACCAATCCTGAACCGGCAAGTAAGCCGCACTTAGCGCCGTTCCCCCCAGCGGCGGATCAACGCACGTTCAGCGGCCGTCATTTCAGTCTTGTTGCCAGGCGGCATCGTCCGCTGGACGGCCGTGCGCTCGACGATTCGCGGCGCCGCCACCTGGATCTCCTGCGGCGTATCGAAGGTCATGCCGTTCGGCGCGACGCGAAAGATGTCATCGGTTGGAAAGGCGGAGTGGCACGTTAGGCAGCGGAGGTTGATAACCCGGCGCGCCTCGGCAAAGGACACCGCTGCCGCGCCGCTCGCCAGCGGAGCCGCAGCTCCACGATCAGTCGCCAGCGCGACAACGACGAGAAAGCTGGCTGTCATGGGTGCCAGCGCCCACATTCGCCGCGGACCGCGACCAATCATCGCGTGACGCGCAGCTGCGCCTGCAATACTCAACAACAGGAGAATGAACCAGCCGAGCCGGTGGCCGTACGTCTGTGGAAAATGCGTGCTGAGCATCAAGAAGAGCACCGGGAGCGTCATATAACTGTTGTGCAGCGAACGCCGCTTCGCCTGCTCACCTAACGAGAAATCCGGTTCCTGGCCGCGCCTGGTCGCATCGATCATCTGCTGCTGCGCCGGCAAGATCACCCCCCAGACGTTGGCCACCATCAACGTCCCCAGCAGTGACCCGACATGGATGTACGCAGCTCGGCCACTCAGCAGCCGAAACAGCATGAACGTCGCGCCGGCGAGAAGCAGCAGCGAAATGACGGTCGCAAACACCGACCGACGACCGAGCGGCGAGCGCCAGAGCAGATCGTACACAAACCATCCGATTACGAGCGTACCTAACGCCACCAGAACCGCGTGGCCGACGTTCAGCGCCGACACCGCAGGATCGATCAGCAACGCTCCACCGGTCAGGTAGTACACGACGGCGAGCAACACCAAGCCGCTCGCCCAGGTGAGCATCGCTTCCCACTTGAACCAGTGCAGCACCGCAGGTATGTCGCCGGGCCCGATGCGCCGCTTTTCGACGATGTAGAAGCCGCCGCTGTGCACCATCCAGATCTCGCCGTCGACACGCGGACGCGGCGAAGTGGGCGCAGTAAGGTGCCGATCGAGCCAGATGAAGTAGAACGATGACCCGATCCAGGCGATTCCCGCCGTTAGGTGCACCCAACGGACGACGAGGTTCACCCAATCGAGCGACGCGCCCACCGCATCAGCTCCCGCGATACGTCGAGTAGCCGAACGGGCTCATGAGCAGCGGTACATGGTAGTGCGCGGCAGGGTCGGTCACTTCGAACTCGATCGTGGTTACCGGGAAGAACGACTTCACCCCTCGGCCGCGCCAATACGCACCGGTGTCGAAAACAAGCCGGTAGCGCACGGCTTCAATGCCGCTGGACGCGATACCACGGGCACGGCCGTCTTCGTCCGTTGTTTCCTCACCGACGGTAGTGCCGGAATCGACGCGCACGAGTCGCACACGTACGCCATACGCAGGCACCCCATTCGTTAGGTCCAGTATGTGAGTCGTGATGCCGGTCATGAGCAAGCCACCTCCGTGGCGCCTAACAGTTTTTCGATGCGTAATCGCGCAATCTTGCGTAGCTCATTGCCGGCCACGGCGATCTCAGTTTCCGGTGTGTGGCGCAGGCGTTCGTGTATGCTCGTCAACAGCTCAGCGGCGCTCTTCCCAGTCGCGCAGATGAGAAAGATGTAACCGAAACGGGCTTCGTATGCACGATTCGCGTCAGCCAGCGCAGAACGCAGAGCGAGATCGGCGGCGGCGACAGCGGACTGTTCTCGTGCTGACCACGCCTGCGAACGCAGGTCGCGAGCAGCGCTGCGTTCCCCAATACGCGGGTGGCTCGCGATCGCCTCGCGCCAGTCGTTAGGTCCAGTCGCGTGCCATGCCGTGTCGTTCGCGGTGAGCAGCGCCGCGTGCGACGCAAACGGCCGTTGCGCCATCAGCGCTGTGAGCCAGCGACGGCTCGCGCCACACGCCCGCAGAGCGTCGGCCGCGATGTGCGGCGGCGCGGCGTTCAAGTCATCCAGCGTCACGCCCCCCCCCGGGGGCCACCACGCCGAACGTACGGAGTCGGGCAACGCCGCCGTCGGGGTAGATGCTCAGCCTAACGTGGGTCGCGCTGGGACTGTCGCTGGGCGCGTCCCAGATGTGGCGTGTATGCGGCTGCAGCGAAGTTTGCGGGAGTAACGGAGACCATTTCTGTGCGGCATCAGTCAGCTGCGCCGCGGTCGCGTCGGCTGCATCGCAGACGTCGACGGCGCAGCTTCCCGGTGCGTTCCCCTTGTAGTGATCCGTGTCGAGCTCGATGCGCGTCAGGCGGCCACGCGTCGCGAGCCTCACGAGCGTCCAGTCATGTCCCGGGCCGCGCCGGCGCTTGGTCTCCCACCCGTCACCCATGTGAGTCGAACGGCCAGGCAAGATGAGGTTTTGCCGGTGGCCGAAATACATGTCGCTGCAGAGCATCACAAATGCCCCCAGCTCCATAGCCGCGAGGTTGACCTCGCGGCCGGGGCTGAGGGCGCGTGGTTCGGGGCGTGCTTCGCCATGCACACGCAAGCGCGCCACGCCACCGTCCGGAAAGATGTTGAGCCGCAGATGCGTGCAGCGTCCCCCCCCCGGCTCCGCGACCGCGAAGAGATTCTTCGTATCGCCTTGCAGGGCCTGATGCGGGAGAATCTCACGCCACGTGGATCGGCGTGCGTCGGTGAGATCGCTCAGCGCCGGCGTGCCGTCCACTTCACACGCATCAATTGAACACGCTTCCGGATAGTTACCACGGAACCATGCGGTGTCGAGAACGACACCGCGTATGACGGCTGGGATCCCGAGCCTAACGATGCACCAGTCGTAGCCCTCGGTGCGGCGGCGGCGGGTTTCCCAGCCGTCCATCCACTTCCCGCGTTCGTCATACACCCCTTCGCGCCACTCCGGCGCCTTCGCCGAGAGCAGGCGTTCCTTGGGTGCGAAAAACTCGTCGTTGGCCAGCAACACAGCGCCACCCAAACGTTCGGCGGCGACGTCAATCAGATCGGTGAATTCGGTCATGCGTGCTCGCGATCGAGGAGGCGCCCCCTCGGAGCCACTGGAAAAGCGCCCCGGTCGTAAATTAGCTCGCCCCGAAGGTACGTCGCGCACACGCGCCCCGCGAGCGTTAGGCCATGGTAGGGGGTGACCGGATGCCGGTGCCGGAGCTGCGCCGCGTCGACCATCCACTCGGCCGCCGGATCCCAGACCACGAGGTCGGCGTCGCAACCCTTGGCGATACGTCCTTTGTGGGTGAGCCTAACGAGTTGTGCCGGCCCGCTGGTCATCCATTGCGCCAGCTGTTGCAGCGATACACCGCGTCGCTCGGCACCGCTCCACGTCGCCGAGAGGCCGAGCTGCAGTGAAGCGATTCCCCCCCACGATGTTGCCAAATCGCCCGATTCCGGGCGTTTGAGCAGCGCGGGGGCCGGTGAATGGTCGCTCACGACGATATCGAGCGTGCCGAATGCCAGCGCTTGCCACAGCGCCTCGCGATGCGTGGCCGTGCGAATTGGCGGCGCGCATTTGAACTCCGTGGCGCCGTCCGAGATCTCTTCGGCAGCGAACGTTAGGTAATGCGGACAGGTCTCGGCGGTGATCGCCGCGCCGCGTGCGCGCGCCGCGCCAATCGTATCGACTGCCTCCGCGCTGGAGACGTGCACGATGTGCACGTTGGCGCCGAACTCGGCGCTCAGCGCGATCATGAGCTCCACAGCCTCGACCTCGGCTCGCACGGGACGCGTCGCCGCATAATCGCTATAGCGCCTAACGATTCCGCTCGGGCGAGCTGCTGCGATCGGACCGGGGAGCTCGGCGTGCACCATAAGCGGAAGATGCCATTCCGCGAGCTGCGGCATCACACGCCGCAAGTGCGCTTCATCGACGGCCGGAAATTCAGCAACGCCGGAATCGACGAGGAAGCATTTCCACGCGAGAACGCCGCCGGCATACAGCTCCGGAAGGTCGGCTGCGTTATCGGGAACGATCCCGCCGATGAACCCGACGTCTACATGACACTGGCGTTCTGCTGCAGCGCGCTTTTCCCTCAGCGCCCATCCTGCTGTTGTGGGTGGTATGGCGTTGAGCGGCATGTCGAGGATCGTGGTGACGCCCCCCGCCGCCGCGGCTCGCGTGGCACTGGCGAACCCCTCCCAATTCGTGCGCCCCGGTTCATTCACATGGACGTGCGTGTCGACGATGCCGGGGAGGAGGACCAAATCGCGCAGGTCGATCACCTCAAAACCCGACGGGACTGCAGCGCCTAACGGCTCCACCGACGTGATGCGCTCACCGGTGACCTGAACTTGGGCGGCGTTGACGCCTGTGGGAAGAACGACGCGCTCGCTGGCGAAAACGCGCTTACGCACGTGGGGTGAAGCACTCTCGCAGGAGGTTTCCGGCGACGCGGCGGCGATACTCGGCGGTCGAGCGGACATCATCAATCGGCTGAATTTCCGACTCGAGGACGCGCACGGCATCGTCGATTGAAGCGCCACCGGCGAGTGCCTGCTCGGTGCGCGGAAGCCTGACGACCGTCGCGGCGACACTGCCTAACGCGACACGCGGCGTCGTGCCGCGGACGGCAGCCATCACAACCTTGGCGATGGCCTGAGCCGCGCGCGTGCCGACCTTGCGGAAATACTGCTCCCCTTCCACGCGTGATATCTCGATGGCCGTGATCAGCTCATCGGATCGGCGCACGGTCTCGCGATATCCGGTGTAGAATCGCATGATCGGCACGCGCCGCTCCCCCGCTCTACTCGTCAGGACTACGGTAGCGTCGGCTGCCGCGAGGGCGGGGAGCGTGTCGGCCGCCGGGGAAGCATTGGCGACGTTGCCACCTAGCGTACCGCGATTCTGAATCTGGATGGCGCCCACTTCGCGTGCCGCGGCAACCAACATCGGCAGCCGCGCCCGTACAGCGCGTGACTTGATAATCGCGCTGTACGTTGCGAGCGCGCCGATCGAGAGCACCTCACCATTTTCGGCGATGCGCCGCAGCGGGCGCAGCGGCCAAATGTCGAGAAAACGTGTTCCTTTGAGCGTGCCGAAGTTGAGCGCGACGTAGAGGTCCGTTGCTCCCGCGATTGGTACCAGCTCAGGGTCTGCGCGCAGGGCGTTCAGTGCGTCGCGCAGCGTGCGAGGGCGCACAAGTGCGAGTGGCGTTACGACGCCTCTCATTGCCGTCCCGCGGCTCGCACGGCACGATAAATCGCCTCGTAGCCGGTGCAGCGACAGAGATTCCCGGCGAGACCCGTCTTGATGCGCGCGAGCGAAGGCTTCGGGCCTAACGCGACTGCGGCCATGATCATCCCGGGCGTGCAGATGCCACACTGCGCTCCCACTTCGTCCAGAAACGCGCGTTGCAGCGGATGATCCACGCCGAGTCCTTCGATGGTTTGGACCTCGCAATCGGAAACCTGGGCGACCGGGATGAGACAGGCGCACACGGGATCACCATCCACGAGCACAGTGCACGCACCGCACTCCCCTTCCCCACATCCTTCCTTCGTTCCCGTTAGGCCACACTCTTCACGCAGGACATCGAGAAGCCGTTTCATCGGGGGCACCGCGAGCTCCCGCGCGACGCCATTCACGCTCAGGCGCACGCCGCCTCCGTGATGTGCTCGGGCGTCGCCGGAATAGCGCGCACATCGACACCAACGTGCCTAACGGCATTGACGAGTGCGGGTGCAGGGCCGTCGATGGGAAGCTCGCCCAGGCCCTTCGCACCGAAAGGGCCACCGGCGTACGGGTGCTCCAGGATCATGACGTCGATCGGCGGCGTGTCGAGCGTGGTCGGAATGATGTAGTTCGTGAGTTGCGCATTGGCCATGGCGCCATCGCGCATCACGACGGCTTCATTGAGCGCCCACCCGATCGCCTGCGCGGTTCCGCCTTCGACCTGGCCGCGGGCCAGCGCCGGATGGATCGCTTTCCCGACGTCGACCACCGTCGTTAGGCGCAGCGCTTTCGCTTCCTGCGTCACGCGGTCGAGCTCGACCTCGGCAACATTACAACCCCACGCGTATGTGGCGTACGCGTCACCGCGGTAGGTGCTTTCGTCCCAGCGGATCCATTCCGGCTGCTCATACGCCTTTTCAACCCGCAGCGCGCCGTGCTGCGCGAAGTATTCGGCGGGCGTGAGTGAGCCGAGCTGCAACCTGAGGTCATCGGCACACCGTTGCAGTATGCGTCCGACGACCATACAGGTGCGCGACGCCACGGTCGGTCCGCTGTCGGGGACCAGAGCCGTATCAGGACCGGCGACTTCGACGGTGTCGTAAGGTACGCCTAACGCGTCGGCGACAATCTGCGCGTGCATTGTGCGCGTCCCCTGACCGATTTCGGTACTCGATGTCAGGATGCGCACGCCCGTTGCCGTAACCTCCAGCGCCGCGCGTGACGCCAATTTGAGCTCGCCGCTCCCCGTAAATCCGGACCCGTGATAGAAGAGCGAGACACCTACGCCGCGCCGCGTCCCGGCATACGCGGCACGCTTGCGGCGGTACGCCGAGCGCTTGACCGCCGCGCGCAAAACCTCCAGCGCGCTGCAATCGTCGCCGAGCGTCTGACCCGTCGCGGTCGTATCACCCGGCCGCAGCGCGTTCTTTTGACGCAAACGCACAGGGTCCATCCCTAACGCTTCGGCGATCCGCTCCATGTGCACTTCCATCGCGAACTGCGTCTGCTGCGCGCCGAATCCGCGAAAGGCGCCGTTGGGTGGCGTGTTCGTCATCACCGCGCGCGCGTGGATGCGCGTGTGCGCACAGCGATACGGACCGGCCGCGTGAATCGCACCGCGCGAGAGTACGACTGGGCTCAACGTGACATAGGCGCCGCCATCCAGCAACACATCCACGTCCATTGCAACGATGCGCCCGTCCTTCGTGAGGCCCGTTCGGTGGCGCACGATCGACGGGTGCCGTTTGGTCGTCGCGAGCATGTCTTCCTCGCGATCGTAGATGAGTTTCACCGGCCGGCGCGCCCTGAGCGCGAGCAGCGCGGCGTGTGCCGCGATCATCGATGGGTATTCTTCCTTGCCGCCGAAACCGCCTCCGGTCTCCGTCTGGACGACACGAACACCTCTGACGGATGTGCCTAACAAGGCGACCAACGCCTTGTGTACATAGTAGGGGCACTGAATGGAACCGTAGATCGTGATACCGTCGTCCTCGGGCACGGCAACGACACCATTTGGCTCGATGTACATATGCTCCTGGTGTCCTGTTTTGTATGTGCCTTGGACGACGGTTGCCGCACGTTCCATTGCGCGCCCAGCGTCACCTTTCTCGATCAGAATCTCTTTGAAGACACGCGTTGCCTGCTCCGGATCGAGCATGGCAGGCTCGCTTTCTTGCGTCAGCTCGACGCGGGCGCCTAACAGGGCTTCACGGGCCTCGTGGGCGAGCAGCAGCACGGGTTCCGCGACATGGCGGATCTCGCGCTCGACGAGGCACGGTTGGTCATCTTCGATCAAGGCGACGATGTTCCGTCCGCTAGACGGAATGTCTGTGTGGTCGACAATCGTGAAGCCGGCGGTATCGAAGTCGCAGCGCACACCCGTTAGGCGACCGCAGGGGATGCTCGTGCGGATCGTGCGGCCGTAGAGCATGCCGGGAAAGACAAGATCGTCGGCATATACGGCGCGACCGGTTGCCTTTCCCATCCCGTCCTTGCGCGGGACACTCACGCCGACGGCTAGCAGCTGATCGCTCATCGCGCGGGATGATGCACCACCGCGCGCACGACAACTAGGCCGTAGCTCCGAGGTCTTAGGTCTTAGCTCTTAGAAGAACGCCTATGACCTAAGACCTAAAGACCTCCGAGCTATTTAGTTTGCTCCTGCCTTACGTTTTGCCTCAGCGACGAGCTCCGGGCTCGCGTAGATGGCGACTTCCACGCGGCGGTTCTTCCCCATGGAGGTCTCCGAATTTCCTGTGTCGACAGGCTCGGTTTCGCCTAGCCCCATGGTCTGCAACCGCGCACGCTCCACACCCTGCGACACGAGATAGTTGGACGCGGCCTGCGATCGACGTCGGGACAGATCCTCATTGTACGTGTGCGTGCCGACGCTGTCGGTGTGGCCCACGATCAGGAGATTGGACTTGGGATACTGCCCGAGACTCTTCGCCAGGGTCATCAGGTTCGACTGGGCGCTCCCTTTCACCACATCGGAGTTGAAGTCGAACAGCAAGCCGGATTCGAACGTCACTTGAATCCCTTCACCAACGCGCTCAACCACGGCGCCAGGGATGTTCTGCTTGAGCTCCTTCGCCTGCTGATCCATCTGGTGGCCGATGATTGCGCCAGCAGCGCCGCCCACGACCGCACCAATGATGGCGCCCTTGGCCGTCGAGCCGTTGTACTTGCCGATGGCGCCGCCGATGATCGCACCGGCGCCGGCGCCGATGATGGCGCCTTCCTGCTTCTTGTTGAGGGACGCGCAGGCGCTGGCGGCTACGACGAGCGCAGCCAGCGATAGCGCGCCAATGGAACGCACGGCGTGACGCATTGCAGTACTCCTTGATTGACCGAATTGAGAGAGGTTATTTCGTTAGGCGGCACCTGTCTGAAGTCCGTCGAGCAGGTGGCCCCATCGTGGGGATACCCGCAAGGCGCGTGCGCGGGTCCTTCATATAGTTGAGCCTGCTCTCAACTTCATGCAGCCCTTTACTTTTCATACCATGACAGTGGAACCGGATTAGCGTGACCGAGGACACAAGAGACACCAAGGACTTCATCCGCGAGATGGTTGCGCGCGATGTGGCAACCGGGAAATTCGGGCGGCCCGTGATGACGCGTTTTCCACCGGAGCCGAACGGCTTCGCGCACATCGGTCACGCGAAATCGATCTGTCTCAACTTCGGTATCGCCACGGAATTCAACGGCGTGTGCAACCTTCGTTTCGACGATACGAATCCGTTCACGGAAGATATCAAGTATGTGAATGCGTTCAAAGAAGACGTGCGCTGGTTGGGCTTCGACTGGAATGGTCGCGAATACTACGCGAGCGACTACTTCGAGAAGTTGTACGAGTTCGCCATTCTTCTGATCGAAAAAGGAAGGGCGTACGTCGACTCGCAGAATGAAGAGCAGATCCGCGCCGGGCGCGGGACGATCAGCGAGCCAGGAAAAGAGTCCCCACATCGAACTCGCAGCGTGGGTGAGAATCTCGATCTCCTGGCGCGCATGAAGGCCGGAGAGTTTCCGGATGGCGCGCACGTTTTGCGCGCGAAGATCGACATGGCGCACCCGAACTTCATTATGCGCGATCCGATACTTATTCGCATCCGCAAGGCGCCGCACTATCGTCGTGGAGATGCGTGGTGCATTTACCCGCTGTACGACTATGCGCACGGCCTGTCGGATGCGATCGAGGGCGTCACGCACTCGTTATGCACGCTCGAGTTCAAGGACAACCGCGACATCTACGATTGGCTGGTGCGCGAAGTCGGATTCGAGCGTCCTCCCGAGCAGACCGAGTTCGCGCGCCTCGTGCTGGACTACACGGTACTGAGTAAGCGCAAACTTCTGCGGCTCGTGAACGAGGGCTTCGTAAGCGGTTGGGACGACCCGCGTATGCCAACGCTGGCAGCATTGCGCCGGCGCGGAGTCACTGCCGAAGCGATCCGAACGTTCTGCGACGGCGTTGGGGTGGCACGCAGCGACGCGCGCGTTGAGCTGGCGAAATTGGAGCACGCCATCCGCGATGATCTCAACATGCGCGTCCCGCGCGTATTATGTGTCGTTAGGCCTCTCAAGATTGTGCTGACGAACTACCCTGAAGGGCAAGTGGAGCAGCTCGACGCGCCGTACTATCCGCACGACGTCCCGAAAGAAGGTTCGCGCATGGTTCCCTTCTCACGCGACCTCTACATCGATCGTGATGATTTCATGGAGGATCCGCCGAAAAAATTCTTCCGCCTCGCGCCCGGGCGTGAAGTGCGCTTGCGCTACGGCTACTTGATCACCTGCACCGACGTCGTAAAGGACTCGTCCGGCGAGCTTGTGGAGCTGCGCTGCACTTACGATCCGGCAACGCGCGGCGGAAACACGCCGGACGGTCGCAAGGTGCAAGGGACGATCCATTGGGTGTCGGCCGCGCAAGCGCTGGATTGCGAGTTGCGGCTCTATGATCGCCTGTTCAAAGTCCCCGACCCCGATGCCGTCCCTGAGGGACAAGAGTTCACGTCCGTGCTCAATCCGGAGTCGCTTGTCACCGTTAGGCGCGCCAAGATCGAGCCGAGCGTGGCAGGCGATCCGCCGGGGAGCCGCTATCAGTTTGAGCGGACGGGGTACTTCATGAGCGATCCGGTCGACTCGAAGCCGGGGAGTCTGGTTTACAACCGGACGGTCACGTTACGGGATTCGTGGGCGAAGATCGCAGGCTCGTAAGTTCATTGGTCAAATCGGGATACAAGAACGTTATGGGTTAATGGTTGCGGGTTAAGGGGTAAGGGTGGCTGTACTCTTAACTCTTGACTTCTCACCCTTCCCCATTAACGCAGTTGCCGGTGCGCTACGGCATACGCAACAGTTGATCGATGTCCCACGACCGCCCATTCGCAATCACGTGCCGTACTCGCGTCGTCGCGGTGATGTCCACCAGCGGATTGCCGTCGATGATCACCAAGTCGGCGAGCCTCCCTGGCGCCACAGTTCCGGCGTCGATACCCAGCGCGCGAGCCGGATGGACGGTCGCTGTCTGCAACGCCTGAAATGGCGACATGCCGGCCGCGACGTACATCGCCAGCTCGCCGTGGAGATTGGCAGCGTTCGGCGTGTCAGTGCCGGCGAGAATCGTCGTTCCACTTGTCATGAGGCGTACGACCATGCGCGCGCTATTGCTGGCGTCGGCCGGCGAGGCACCAGGCGGTCCCGCCGGTGTGTTGCTCGTTAGGGTCGCGCGTAACCACGGCGGGTAGAGATGAAAGCGTTCATCGTACGCGAGCTCTGGCCTGATCCGCAACAACTGCCGCAGCGGCGTTCCCGACAACGACAGCGTCGGCGTGAACGGCATGCGCGACGCGCTGAAGATCTGCGCGACATCGGCGTAACTCATCTGCCGCGGTCCCTGTTTTGGTGAGTAGCCGCGCCGCGACGTCCCACCGGTGTGCTCCGTCGCGTCGATTCCCGAGAGAGCGCTGGGGTAGACCTCATGCGATGAGACGGGAACGCCGATCGAGTGCGCGAACTCGACGATGCGCTTCTGCTGCGCGTCCGGCATCCGCACATAGCTCTTGATCAAGTCATGGCGCAGCACCTTAGCGCGCTCCAGCTCGAGCTCCAGATGCGCGTCATTGGCAATCGCGACGGCCATGTTGTAATACACACGGCGCCATTCGAGCAGATAGCCGGTGGAGAAGATCCGCGGTCCTGGCCTAACGCCGGCATCGATCGCTTCGCGGTACTCGACCGACTCATACGGCGAGCCGCCCGGGCTGCGAACGGTTGTCACGCCGAACGCGAGAGCGGCTCTGGCGCCCGCTTCGCCGAAATCCTTTTGCAAGTGCGTGTGGTATTCGATCAGCCCGGGGATGACTGTGCGTTGCGACGCATCGATGACGGTTCCCTCGCGGTGCGTGGCAGGGGTGTGCCGCACCACTCGGGTGATGCGATTACCGACGACGACGATATCCACATCGCGCTGGGCCTGCATCTTGACGCCATCCACGAGCAGCCCGGCGTGAACGACGAGGCGTGTGCTCGGAATCGCCGGCGTGTAGGGCAACTCCAACGGTACGTCGCGTGCGGCTCCACTCTCCACATCGACCAGCCGCAAGCGATCCAGCGACTGATACAGGATGCGCTTCGAATCCGCCGTCCAGCTCGGCGCGTGCGCCATGTCACTCGTTAGGCGGCGCGGCGAGCCACTCGGCTGCCCAGTCGCGTCCACGTCGACGAGGGACAGCTTCCCTTCGTACACGACGGCCAGGCGCTTGCCGTCGGGTGACCAGGCGGGCCCTCCGCCAACGCGCGAGTCGATCGACAGATGCCTCACAGGAGTGATCCAGGTATCGGCGCTCGCGGCAGCGTCGCCGCTGGCGGCTGCTTGCGGCGTTGCCGGAAACGACAAGATCTGATTCGTCCCTTCGCGGAAACGCGCGGAGTAGGGTTGTAGCGCGGCGAATGCGATACGGCTCCCGTCCGCCGACCAGGTCGGATTCCCCGGCGCAAAAATCGCCTCGTGTACTTTCGTGATGGCGCCGCTCGCGACGTCGACCACCGCGACGTGTGCACGGCCCCAGATGCCATCGACGGCGAGAAAGGCGATGCGCTTCCCATCAGGAGACCACGCCGGGGCCAGCGTCGCGCTTTCGCTGTTCGTTAGGCGGCGCTCGGTACCCGAGCGCAGGTCACGCATCCAAATATCAGGCAGATCCCCACCACGATCCGATGCCCAGGCCAGAGAACCGCCATCAGGCGACCAGGCCGGATCGGTGTCAAAGAAACGGTCCCGCGTCAGGTTCTGCGGCTTTCCTCCAACGGGCATCAGATAAAGATCGCCGAGTGCGGCGAAAGCGACGCGGTCACCGCTCGGCGAAATGGCTGGCCTAACGATCCCCAGTGCTGGCCGCGGTGTCACTGCATCGACATCGCGGCGGCGGCGCGCGTACTCCGCCGGTGTGACGCTGAGCGTCGCGGAGAACTCGATCGCCTGCGAGCTGGTGCCGCCGAGCGTTCGGCGCCGGATCTTAGCATCAGAGGTGTAGATGAAATCCGTCGCCGAGATCCATGATACGCGGAACGGGAACGCGTTCTCCACGCCCGTTAGGTTCGCGCCGTCGAGCTCCAGCCGGCTCGCGCCCTGGCCGAGCGCGTGGTAGACAATCTTGCCGCCAGGCCCCCACGACGGGGCATCGAGACGCCCGCGCCCCGCATCGCCCGCGAAGACCGTGCGCGACGCTCGGCTCGCAACGTTTACAGCGCGGATATCCTGTTCACGCTGCCGCCCGGCGACGTAAGCGATCTCCTGATCGTCGGGAGACCAGCTCGGCATATAGTCATCCCCGGGGTCGGTCGTGATCTGCCTAACGTCTCCGCTCGCGACGTCTACGGTCCAGATGTCGTAGTTTCCCGCAATTGGCCGCGTCGGTGCTGCGTCGGAGCGATCGGACGAGAAGGCGATCCGCGAACCATCGTGCGACCACGTCGGTTCACGATCGTCGAACGGTCCCTGTGTGAGCTGGCGTAATCCATTTCCCTCCGGCGCGACAAGCCAGATGTCGTAGCCGCCATCGCGGTACCCCTGAAAGGCGATCCACTTGCCATCAGGGGACCACATAGGTTGGCGCGCGTCGTTGTATTCGTCGGTGATACGTTTGGCAGTGCCTCCTCTCGCTGGGAGCGTCCAGATACTCCCCTGCAGGTCGATCGCGAGCATACGGCCGTCCGGCGAGACGGTCACAGCCATCGACGTCCCTTCGCGGACGGTTATGCTGGTTGGCTCGCGCGCGACGTCGCCTAACGAAAGCAATGCGACGCCGATGCACCCATGACGCAGCAGGCCGATCCAAAAGGGAGAGCGCAATGAGGTCAGAGGTCAGAGGTCAGAGATCAGAGGTCAGAGGTCAGAGGTCAGAGGTCAAAGGTCAAAGGTCAAAGGTCAAAGGTCAAAGGTCAAAGGCTATAGCAATCACCCTATCCCCTATCCCCTATCCCCTATTCTACCGGCGTCGTGAGCCAACTGTAGATGAAGTAGATCATTGTCGCCGCGCCGATCGCGATCATCGAGTAGCCGACCGCGGGCGTGGACAGGAACAACAGGCCTGACACCATCAGAACGATGCCTAACGCCACCCACAGAGGTTGGATCGTCGGATACGGCATGGGAATGCCCAACTCCTCCGCCGTCTTACGTTCAGTTTCAATGTGCATCGGCGCGATATCGGCTTGGTGCACGCCGCTCGCGCTGACGTGTTCACCAGTGCGAACCGCTGCTTCATCGTGTCCGATCGGCGTGTGCGGGATCTGTTTGGTGCGTTCCGGGTGAGTCAGGTCCCACAGCGGGTAACGCGACGTGACCATGGGGATCTGCGCAAAGTTGTATTCCGGCGGCGGTGAGGGGATGGACCACTCCAGCGTGGGTGCATCCCACGGATTCTCCGGCGCAATCGCACCGCTGCGTTTGCTCTTGATGAAGTTGTAGAGGAAGATCGCCGACGCGATGACGAGCATGTAGGCGCCGATGCTCGACATCAGGTTGAACGTATCCCAACCCTGGCCTGAGTCATACGTGTAAATGCGGCGCGGCATGCCTAACATGCCGGCGAAGTGCATCGGGAAGAAGGTCAGATTGAAGGCGATGAAGTTGATCCAGAAATGCCAGTTGCCTAAGCGCTCATCCATCATGCGCCCGTAGATCTTTGGGAAGTAGTGATAGATTCCGGCGAAGATTCCGAGAATCGACCCGCCATAAAGCACGTAGTGGAAGTGCGCGACGATGTAATACGTGTCTGTCTGTTGCAGATCGCTGGGCGGTGAAGCGTGGGTGATACCCGAG
>JBQTIF010000280.1:0-18491 GCA_052388395.1 Gemmatimonadaceae bacterium
CAACCGGTCGAATCCACTGAGGACCCCCGTGACATCGGCCGCGTGGCGTTGTAGAAATCGGTCCATGGCATTGCTCCGGTGAATGGCTGGTGGTCATCGCGTGACCTCTCAGCGTCTCACTTGGGGCCATGCCACGCATCTCCTCACCTACGCGATCGCTTCGCACACTTCCTTTGGTTGCGGCCGAAGGCCGCCCCAGGGGAATCCGCGGCGTAGCTCTTTGCTGGTGACGGGAGCTTCTGGAGATGAATCGTCACGCCGATGGCGATAGCCAGCAGCGTTAGGCGCACCCACAAATTCGGATACGTCAGCACAGCGTAGCCGATCGTTATCCACATCATTACCAGTGCGGCGACCTTGACCCGCGGCGGAATGACCCGCGAATCGCGGTAGCGCTGCAAATACGGTCCGATGAGCCGCGCGTTTAACAGGCGATTGTACAGCCGCTGCGAGCTGCGCGCATAACACCACGCCGCCAACAGCAAAAAGCACGTCGTTGGTAGCAGTGGAACGAAGACCCCGAGAAGTCCAAGACCGAGTGACAGCGTCCCGCAAATGAGCAGGGCCCAGCGGCGTGTTCCCTTGGCGCTTTGGGGTACGGCGCCGGCGATCCCCGTGGGCGGGGCGGGGGGGGCGGCTGCGGTCAGGGTAGCTAACGGCTCACGCTTCACGTCTGCAAGATCGATAGGTCGGCGCGCTGATGGAAGTTCCAACACCGCGCGGTTGTGTATTTTGCCACCCCATGCGCCTGCCGTGGCGCCGGGTCCGTCGCCTTGCATGCTACACCGTAGTGGTCGCGATCGTCGCGCCGTGGCTGCTTGTCCTGCCACTCGCGATCCTTCAGCCGCCCACCACAATGGTCATGCTCGCGCGCACCGTGCAACGCGCCTTGCAGGGTAAACGCCCCATCTACCCGCGCCGTCACGTATCACCGAATAGCCTGATCTCACCATCTCTGCATCGCGCTGTGCTCGCTGCTGAGGACGACCGCTTCTTCTTGCATTACGGACTCGACTTCGTCGAAATCGAAAATGCGCTGGAACGACGCAGGCGCGGGAGACGCCTGCGCGGTGCGTCCACAATCACGCAGCAAACGGTCAAGAACCTGTTCCTTTGGGAAGGACGCTCATATGTGCGAAAAGGGATCGAAGCGTATCTGGCGTTCGTCATGGAAACATGCCTAACGAAAGATCGCATCCTCGAGCTGTACCTGAACCTCGCCGAGTGGGGCGATGGAATCTTTGGCGCCGAGGCCGCGGCGCGGCGCTATTTCCGGCGTCCTGCCGCGCGCCTTTCGCGCGATGAGGCGGCGCGCCTCGCCGCGATCCTCCCGGCACCGCGGCGCTGGTCACCACACGGCGTACTGGCGCAGCGGCGCGCTGCCGTTATTCAGCAGCGGATGTTTTACGCGGCACCGCGCGACGTTCCTCGACCGAGTGCGTCGCGCCGCCGTTAGGCGGCGCCAGCAGCTTTTGACCGAACGCCAGGACGCGGCGCGCCGCTATGCCGAGCGCTGCACCGATCGTCGTCGGCCAGTCGATGACCTCCGGCTGCCCCACCTCGTGCAGCGACGCGAGAATCCGGCCCCGCAGCCGAATGGCAATCGGCGAAGCGAACGTCACGGCGTTGAAGTAAGGATCGTAGCGTGCTCCAAGACCCTCGATCAGCGCAGCCGTGCGCGCGAAATACACCATCTCGCTCGGCAGCGTGACAGGCCAATCGTAGAGCGTGGCCATCACCTCGTTGGCGACGAGCTCGAGCCGCTCCTGCATTGAGCCACGATCGTACGCGATGCTCATCAGACGTTCCGCCAGACCATGAAGCATCGTCAAGTCGGCGTTAGGATCGATCAGACCTAACGAGCGGAAACCTTCCAATGTACCAGTGACGTCGCGCCGGATCGCAGCGAAGACAGTGCGCACCAGGTTACGCCGCATCTCCTTCGGCACTTCGATCACCATGCCGAAATCGAGCAGCACGACCGTGCCGTCCGGCGTGACGAGGAGGTTCCCAGGATGCGGATCGGCGTGAAAGAGGCCGTCGATCAGCATCATCTGGATGTAAAGCTCGATGACTTTCGCCACGACCTGTCGCGCTGGCAGCGCGCCTCCTGTCGCGAGCCGATCGATGCGCCGTCCTTCCACGTACTGCAGCACGAGGACGTTCGGTCGCACCAGCTCCGGGACGACGTGTGGTACGATCACCCCAGGCGTCCGAGCGAAATTGGCACGGATCGTCGTGGCGAAAACCGCTTCGCGCTCGAAGTCCATCTCCTCTGGGATCCGTCGCGCGAACTCTTCAACGACTGTACGGGCGTTGCGGATGTGTTGATTGGGAAAGTGCCGCGCGATCCAGCGCGATAGAGGGACGGCAACCCTGACGTCCTGCGTGACGAGACCTCGCACACCCGGGCGCAGCACCTTTACTGCCACATCTTCCCCTTCGAAGCGCGCGCGATGAACCTGTCCTAACGAAGCGGCCGCCACTGCCATGTCATCGAATTCATCGAATACTTCGGAGACTTTGCGGCCATAGGCCGTCTCGAGCGTGCGGCGGATCTGCTCAGTTGGAACCGGGGGCACCTGATCCGTCAGCCTGCCAAACTCTCCGACGTACGGCTCCGGGAGCAGGTCGACACGCGCGGCGAAGACCTGTCCTAGCTTGATGAACGTCGGGCCTAACGACACGAGGGCGTCCACCACGCGTCGCGCGCGGCGCTGGTGAAAGGTCGGCGATCGCCCGATCGGCTTGCCGGCGATGAAGTAGCGCCGCCGATCACGCCAGAACGACGCGACCAGGGGACCGAGTCGCGCGACAATGACCAGCGCCCGCCACATCGGTTTTTAGAACTGCGGAACGAGCGGCCGAGCCCAGGGCGTCCTGACGAGGACGAGCAAGAGCGAGATCGAAACCAGAACGGCCGCGTTACGAAAACGATTGGCGTCGGTGGATGCCCTACGCGTGCGCGCAACGGCGACGTGAGCGAGGGCCACACCAAGCATCATCGCAATTGGATGCTCCACCGCGAAATAGCGCACACTTGGATCGCGCATCGCCGCCCCCATGTCGCCCAACGCGCGCATACCAAGTGGGCTCAGGAAGAAATAGAGGAAGAGGCCAAGCAGCATCTGTAAGGAGAGCGCTCCGGCATAGGAGCTGAGCGAAACGGCCTCGCGTCGGGTCCACGGCGCCCCTGTGGCAATGCCGCGGAATGAACGAATCAGTGCGACGACGGCTGTGAGGATGACCAGCCAACGCACGACATTATGAGCCGCCAGGACGAATGAGTGCATGCGAGTAATATGGCGAGTCCTTAGCTCTCAGGTCTTAGCTCTTAATCAGCAGCAGGGTTGGCACTCCTAGCGAACCTACGAGCGAAGAGCTAACAGCTACGGCCCTAGACCTTTAGCCCTGGACCTCATGCGACTCTTGTTGTTGTCCGTTTTGGCAGCGTGCCCGGTCCTGGCTCAACACAGCTTTTCCGATTCCGGGGCTACCTACGACCCCAAAGTGCCTACCCCTCGTTCACTGCTAGGCTACGAGATCGGGGACCACTTCACGTCGCATCAGCGCATGATGCGCTACATCGAGCGCATCGCGGCTGCGAGTCGTCGCCTGAAGGTCGACACCGTGGCGCACTCGTTTGAAGGGCGTGAGATGTTGGTGATCGCGATCGGTAGCGAGGGCAACATCGCGCGCGTCGCCGAAATTCAACGCGATGCCCAGCGGCTCGCCGATCCACGCGTCGCTGGCGACCTCAATCAAATAGTGCAGCGGCTACCCGTCCTGGTCTGGTTGGAGCACTCCGTGCACGGCGGGGAAGCATCAGGTGTCGAAGCCGGCTTGGCGCTACTGTACCAGTTAGCTGCCGGCACGGACGCGGAGACGCGACTCGTGCTGGACAGCGCCGTCGTGCTTATCGACCCTAACGAAAATCCTGATGGTCGCGAGCGGCACGTGCATGACGTGCAAAAGACGCGCGGTCACCAACGCCCCTCGACTGACGGTGGTGCGCTGAACAACGCCGGCTCGTGGCCTGGCCCGCGCACGAGTCACTACTACTTCGATTTGAATCGCGACTGGTTCGTCCTCTCGCACCCCGAGACTCGTGGGCGAGTCAGCTCGTTCATGAAGTGGTGGCCCCACGTCGCCGTCGACCTGCATGAGATGGGAACGAACTCGACGTTCTACTTCGCTCCGCCGATGGAGCCTAACAACAGCAACAATCCGACGCACCTCGCGGCGTGGTTCGAACGATTTGGCAAGGCGCACCAGGACGCGTTCGACCGCTTCGGGTGGTCCTTCTTCCGGCGCGAAGGATACGACTCGTTTTATCCGGGCTACGGCGAGAGTTGGCCGATGCTCACGGGAGCGATTGGCATGTTGTTCGAGTCGGCGTCGTCGGGCGGTGGTGCCATCCGTCGAACGGATGGCACGATGCGCACACTACGCGACGCCGCGCACAACCACTACGTAGCCGAATGGACCACGGCGCGCTACTCGGCGCGCAACCGTGGCGCGATCGTGCGCGATTATCTGGCGTCGCGGCGCGAGGCGATCGCACGCGGCGAGCGCGCGGTTGGCGGGATGCGGGCAATCGTCTTCGAGCGCGATGCACAAGGACGCGGCGACTCGCTCGCGGCGCGGCTCATGGACAACGGCATCGAGATCCAGCGCCTAACGAGCGGCACGGAGTTGCGTGACGCCGTGGCGTACGGCGACGCGCAGGCAAAGCCTGTGCGCGCGGTGGCTGGGTGGTACGTCGTTGACTTCGCGCAGCCGCAAGGGAACCTCGCGCGAGCAATTCTGGAGCCTGACGCGGCGCTCGATTCGGCGTTCATTCATCGCGAGCTTGAATCGCGGCGTACGGCGCTGCCGGATCGCTTCTACGACGTCACCGCGTGGTCACTCCCGTATGCCTACCGAGTGCGCGCATGGTCCACCCGGACGTTGCCCGCTGGGCTCGAGCGCGTAACAGGATTCACTCGTGAGGCACGCGAGTGGACCCGCGGCCGCTACGGTTACGCCTTCGAACCGGGGAGTGAGTCTTCAATCCGACTGCTCACGTCGCTGTTGCGTGACAGCGCGCGCGTGTGGTATGCGCCGCGCGCGTTCAGCGCGAGCGGAGTGCGCTTCCCGCGTGGCGCGTTCGTTGTGCGGACGGCGATGAACGACTCGACTGTGCACGCGCTGACCCAGCGTCACGCGAGCGCCGCGGGCGCCCGGGTCACGCCGTTGGCGTCGGCTGGCGTCGACGAGGGGGTCGATCTCGGTAGTGGAAGTGTGATCCCGATCAGTGCCTCGCGCGTCGCACTGTTAGGCGGTCCGCCGGTGGGCGGTAACTCGTATGGGTTCGCGTGGTACGCGCTGGATCAGCGCATGGGACAGCCGATCAGCGCCATCGACGCGACCTACGCCGGGAGTCCGGGACTCGATAGCTACAACGTGCTCATCATCCCCTCGACCGGCGGCGCGGCACTCGATCGCGCGTTAGGCGATGCCGGCCGTCAGCGCCTCTTCGACTGGGTGCGTGGCGGCGGCGTGCTCATCACAATTGACGCGGCGACCGCATGGGTCGCCGGTGACCGCGGGATCATGCGCGCGAAACTGCGACGCGATACGACGCGCGCCGACAGTGCTGGCGGCGCACCGCTCCCGACTGATGTTCCCGGAGCCATTGCCCGTGTTATCGGTGACACGCTCTCGCCGCTGCTGGCGGGTGTGTTCGAGCCGGAGTTCGCTGCACTCGTGAATTCCGATCGCGTCTACACGGTCCCCAAGGACCTGCGCGCCGGTGAAGCGCCTTTGCGCTACGCGCCGGAGTCCCGCGTACGGTTGTCGGGCTACTTCTGGCCGGAGATGCCGGCGCGCCTTGCGCTGTCGCCGGTTGTGTGGACGGAGCGCGTAGGACGGGGTCGCGTGATCGGGTTTGCGGGTGATCCCGTATTCCGCGACCACTGGCGTGGCATGTACACGCTCTTCGCCAACGCCGTTTTGTTAGGCGCGAGCTTCTAACGTCGTTGTGTGATACAACGCGTGCGGCTGGGACTTGCTCTAGCGACCCCAGCCGCTACTTTCGCGCTCGTCGATCGCTGTCCCTCACTAGGAGTTTGTTGATGCGTCCACGGTTCCGTCGATTACTCATCGCCGCGGTCGCGGCGGCGCCATTTGCTGTTGCTGGCGCGCAGAACACTGGCTCAATACGGGGTCGCGTGACCGACGCAAATGGTCAACGCCCCATTCCCGATGTGCAGTTACTCGTGGTTGGCGCCGGATCTGGCGCTCTGACGAACGCCAACGGCGAGTTCGTCATCATCAACGTACCGGTCGGCTCCCGCACCGTGCGCGTCAGGCGCCTGGGATTCGTCCCTACGGAACGCGCCGTCACTGTGACGGCGGGCGAGAGCGTGCAGCTCGATTTCACGCTGGCGCAATCGCTGACGCAACTCGAGCAGCTCGTTGTCACCGGCACGCCTGGTATCGCCGAAAAGCGCACGTTAGGCAATTCCATCACGCCTGTCGACGTCGCCGATCTGAACGAGAAGACATCAATCCTCAACGTGTCCGAGGTCCTTCAGTCCAAGACGCCGGGAGTCACCCTCCTCGTCGGCTCGGGGACACCAGGGACCGCCGGCGAGTTTCGCATTCGCGGCGCAGGGTCACTGACGGGGTATCGTCCCGTCGTCTTCATCGACGGCGTACGCTATAACATCGACAACCTCGGCAACTTCGCGGCAACGGGAGCCGGCCTCGCTGGTTTGGCTCAGTCGACCCAGGTCACGTCGGCGATCGATCTGATCAGCCCTAACGACATCGAATCGATCGAGGTGATCAAGGGTCCGGCGGCTGCCACGCTGTATGGTGCTGAAGCAGCGAACGGCGTGATCCAGATCATCACCAAGAAGGGAACGCGTGGACAACAGGCGCTGCGTTGGTCCTTCCGCGGTGAGCGAGGCCAGACTGAATGGGACCTCGACACCCCAATCAATTACACGACCTGCGATTCAGCGAAGTTCGCTGCTGCAAATGCCGCGACGTGGCCCGGGTGTCAAGGCAAGGCGTTAGGCACAATTCTCACCGATAATCCGCTGCGCCGCGATCCAGGAGCATTGCGCACCGGCGACCTGCAGCGCCTCTCGATGAGCGTGCGCGGCGGTGGCGACCGGTATTCATTGTACATCGCAGCGGACCGCGATACGGACGAAGGCGTCTTCTTTAATTCGTTCAACAACCGCAAATCCGCGCGCGCCAACTTCACCTTCAATCCAACCGACATCGCCGACTTCCAGGTCAATACCAGCTTCATTCAAACCAACTTGCGGCTGCCAATGCAGGACGAGTCTGCGTTGGGGCTCCTGCTGAGTGCCGCGCGTGGCCGCCCTGGTCGTCTTCCGGTGCGTCCAGCGATGGCCGGCTGGGCGACGATCGAACCGGAACGCGCCAACAAGTACAACAACCAGACACGCTCGGACCGCCTAACGCTTGGCGGCACCGTCAATATCAATCCGTGGCCGTGGCTCCGGAACCGCCTCACCGTCGGTCTGGACAATACCACGGCACAGGCGCAGCTGCTCTTTCTCCCGGGGGACGAAGGAGAACCGACTGGGGCGAATGCGCAGCGCACGCCGATCACGAAGGTCTACACGCTGGATTACGCCGGTAACGTCGCATATGACCTAACGAGCGCCCTTCAATCGACAACGTCCTTCGGGACGCAGATTGTCTCCAATCGTACGGAAACGCTCACCGGCCAGGGTGTCGGTCTTGGCGCTCCTGATGTCACGCTGATCGGAACTGCGACGACAACGTCAAGCACAAGTCTGTTCAGCGAGAACAACTCGGTCGGCTACTACGTGCAAGAACAGCTGGCCTGGAACAACCGACTCTTCGTCACTGGTGCGCTGCGCGCGGACGACAATTCGTCGTTTGGCAAAAGCTTCGACATCATCATCTATCCTAAAGCCTCGCTCTCATATGTCGCCTCGGAAGAGCCGAGGTTCAGCAACGCGTTGCGCCGCTGGCAGGTGAATTCGCTCAAGGTGCGCGCCGCGTGGGGAGCAGCCGGACGTGCCCCCGCGCCGTATGCGGCCGAACAGACCTTCACTATCGATCGCGCCACGTTAGGCACGACGACCGGGTCGGCACTGCGAACATCGTCATATGGCAACCCCGACCTCAAACCCGAACGCGGGCAAGAGATCGAAGTTGGTTTCGACGCGGGACTATTCAACGAGCGCGTCGGCATCGACTTCACATTCTATAACAAGAAAACGAGCGACATGCTCGTGCTCGTTCCCGTTAAGCCCTCGACCGGCTTCCCTGTTTCGCGACAAACGAATCTCGGTGAGGTGAGCAACCGCGGCATCGAGCTCGCGCTCACTGCGACGCCGGTGCAGCGCGACGACATCCAGTGGGATAGCCGGCTGAGCGTCGCGACGACGCGCAATCGGCTCGAGTCCTTCCAGATTCCAAACAAGGTGAGCGAGACCCCGGGGGGACAGGCCTACGCCGCAGTGCAACAACACCGACTCGGCTATCCAATGGGCGGCTACTGGGCGCTGTCGCCGCGTCGCAATGCCGACGGATCGCCGGTGGTCAACTCGGCGGGCGCCGTGCAGTTCGATACCGCGAAGTTCATCGGTCCGTCGTCACCGACACGGGAGCTTGGCTTCGCGAACACGGTCACTCTATTCCGAAACTTCCGCCTCTACGGGTTATTCGACTACAAAGGCGGGTTCTATCTCTTCAATCAGAAGGAACGCAACCGTTGTCAGGCAGCGAACGACAACTGCCAGCGCAATAACGATCCGCGCGCGCGCTTCCCGCAAAACGCGGCTGATACGCTACTCATGCGAGAGCTGGCGGTATGGCGCGGCGCGACGGCAGCTGCCGCGTGGATTGAAAAGGCCGATTTCGTGAAGCTCCGCGAGATCTCGCTCACGTACACGGTGCCGACGCGCTGGGTCGCCGCCGCGCGGGCGAGCGGTGCCAGTCTGATTCTGACCGGGCGAAACCTCGCTCTATGGACGGACTACTCCGGGCTGGACCCAGAAACCAACTCGTACGGCGGGCGCCTCTTCGTTCGCGCTGACGCGTACGCCTCACCGATGACGCGACGACTTTCCGTCGCCGTCAGCCTCACCTACTAACCGCGGAGAACTCGACGATGCTACGAATCGATCTTCGCGCCATTGCAGCGGCCGGCGCACTCGCGCTGACAGCAGCAACGTTAGGCTGCAACGACTTCCTCGCCGCGGAGAATCCTGGTGCTGTGTTGGTGAATGACCTCGACGATCCGCGTTATGCAAACCTCATCCCGAACAGTGTCATCGGCGAGTTTCAGCCGATGCACGGCAACGTCGCCTGGTGGAACGCTGTCTACAGCGACGAGCTGACAAACCGAGCCGTCTTTTTTGAGGAAGGGCTCATCGATCAGCGCAACGTCACAGATGTGAACGGGACGTTCAGCTTCTTTATCTACGGGCCGCTGCATCGAACGCGCTTCATGGCTGACGATGGCGCGGCACGCCTCAAACGCATCCTTGGCGATACTGCGTCACGCGACTTACGTCTCGCGCGCGTGCTCGCCTACGGCGGATACGCGTTTGTCTATCTGGGCGAGATGATGTGCAACACGCCGATCAACGGGAGCGAGCCGCTCTCGCCCGATCAACTCTTCGCCGAAGCGATCACGCGCTTCGACGAGGCGATCACCGTTGCCACTGCCGCGCGCGCCGCTGCAGCAGCGCTCACGCCTCCTGCCGCTGCCATCGTCGCCGGCGCCGATTCAGTGCGCGACTTCGCGCTCGTCGGCAAGGCACGCACGCAACTGAACCTCAATCGGGGGCAAGCGGCGCGCACAACGGCGTTACTCGTCAGCTCGAACTTCGCGTTCCGTGCCTACTACTCGACGAATTCCACACGTGAGAACAACTGGTTCTGGAACCGCCTAACGGCGAGTACTTCGGGAACGTTGGCCAATACGCCGTTCCAGGCGATGTCGGGAGACCCACGCATCCCGCGCATCGCCACGGGTACGCGCGCCAATGTTCCACTTTCACCGGAGTCTTTCAGCAGCTGGAGCAACACGGCGGCTGGTGCGGACTTCGTTCAGGGAGGCTTCGTCCGCATCGCGTCATCCCTGGAGGCACAGTACATCATCGCTGAAGTGGACGGTCCGGTCGCGAGCACGCTGACCTTCGTGAACGCGCGCCGTGCTGTTGGGCTGCTACCGCCGGTGACCCTAACGGGAGCCGCGTTGATGACCGAGTTGCGTGATCAACGGCGCCGAGACTTCTATCTCGATAACCACCGGCTCGGCGATCTGCGGCGATACAAACGATACATGCAGATCGACGAGTTCCCCAAAGGAGCGTATCCCGGAAGCACGACTGGAGAGACGTACAATGCGACTGCGGACTGCTGGCCGTTGCCGTTGGCAGAGCTGACGGGAGTAAAGTGATCTGCCGTCAACACGTGATAAGTGAGGGTGAACAACGTGAGAGGTGATGGCGAAACGCGTTAGAGGTATCGTACGTCCTTAAACCTTACGCTGTTCATCCTGACTTCTCACGCTGTTCTATCTCACTTATGACGCAGTAGCCGTATAGGTCCTAATCCTTGTACGGGTCGAATTCGTTAGCTCCTGCCATCACGACGATCAATGGACGCAGCGTGTGCACCACTTCCACAGTGCCGCGCTGCGCCGCCAGGACCTCGGGGAGACGGCGATACACCTGCGGCGCTTCGTCCAATCCGCCGCCGCGCAGAATCACGCCCTTCTCGCGCACCCAGCTTTGCATCATCTCAGCAGAGATCCTTCCTGGTTGCAGGACCTGACCGGTCTTCCGGTGTGTCTTCCCCGCAGCCGCTGTACGCGACATCACGCGACCGGCGCCGTGGACTGTTGAGTGCAGCGCGGCGCGCTGCATCACGGCGCGTTCGTCATGCTGATCGGCGATGACGGCGCCGCGGATGATCACAGCATCGTCGCCCATCGAACCGCCGACGAAGCCCATCTGTCCAGGAAACGCCGGCGTTGCGCCTTTGCGCACGACGATGAGCTCTTCGCCGTCATGCTTTTCTTTCCAAGCGAAGTTGTGATGATTGTGCACCAGCTCGACTTCGCGGCCGCCTAACAAGCTCACCACCTTGCGTGCCACCCACTCGCGACCGGCGTACGCGTAGCGCCCGGCGAGGTTCATGAGTGCCCAGTAGTCCTCGCCGATAGGTGCGTCGATATCGAGCAGGACTTCGTGTTCTGGCGCGCGCTCCCCCCATTTCTTCCCCTGGCTCAGCGCCAGGAACCCAGACGCGACGGTGTGCCCAAAGCCGCGGCTCCCGAAATGCACACCAACCCAGATCGATCCGCGTTCGTCGACAAAGACGTCGACATAGTGGTTCCCGGAGCCGACGGTCCCGAGCTGCGAGCGCGCTTTCTCGCGCAGCGCGCGCCGGTCGTTCGCAGGGAGCGCATTCCACGCATCGGCTTCGAACAGGGCGTGATCCGTTGGTGCGTCATCGGCACGGTTGCTGCGACCCATGCCGAAACTCACTGTCGCCGCGATCTCGTCGGCAAAGGAGCGGAGCAAGGCAAGGCGTTCGTTAGGATCGCCCAGAGACTCCAGCGTTAGGTCGGTGCGGATCGCCGCGTTGCCGCAGGCAATGTCAAAGCCCACTCCAACAACGGAGACCTTGTCGCGATACGCGGCCACGCCGCCGATCGGCATGACGTAACCCACATGGCCGTCCGCCATGAGCGCTGCGCGCGCGGCACGGGAGGCAACGTCTTCCAGTTGCGCGATAGTCGCGGGTTCGTGCGTGCCGAAGATCTGCGTCATGTCTGACGTAACGAAAAGGGCCGCCTCAAGGACGGCCCTCGATGCCTAACGCCGTCAGTCGACCTACATCGTCTTCGTCAACTCGAACCGAGTGCGCTGCAGTACCGAGTCCGGTTTACTCGCCAGCATCGTCTGCGACGTGCCGACGATCTTGCCACCAACCAATCGACCGACTGCGCGGAACGTCACCTCTGGTTTGCCGGGGAACATCGCCTCGACATGCGGTGCGGACGTGGCAACGACACTGTCGCCATCGATCATGTGCGTCACCATGACTGTATCAGTCGATCCCTCATTAACTGTCTTGCTGTCCATGCCGGTCGGACTGATGACCGTAAAACGTTGTTGAACAGAATCACTTCCCTCCGGCATGATCACACCACTCCACGTGCCTGTCAATTCGGTCGCTGTGAGCGCCGGTGGACCCATTGCCATCGCGGCGGTGTCGGCCGCTTCTTCCTTTGGACCGCATGCGACGACGAACGCCGCCAGTAGCATTACTCTTTTCATCTGTCCCTCGTGAGTAGACGTTAGGCTCCGTACAAGAGAACTACGGTGACTTCGTCGCTTCCCAGCGACCACGCGACACGATTGAGTCCGGTTTGCTTACTAGCATCGTCGTCGCCGTTCCCGCGGTTTTGCCGGCACTGATCAAGCGCCCGACTGCGCGCGTTATTACCTGTGGCTTTCCCGGCGCCATCTGATCGGCATAGGGCGATGTCGTCGCGACAAAACTGTCGGCGTCAAACGTGTGAGTAACCGTTAGGGTGTCTGTCGATCCCTCAAAAACGCCTTTGGCTACCGTGCCCTCGGGGTTGATGAGCGTCCAGCGGATAAGCACGGAATCGCCAGTTTCACCCATCGACATGCCTGTCCACGTTCCCGCGATATCGGCGGCAGTGATAGGCGCCGGGCCTACTGCCATCGCAGGCGTGTCGGTGGTCGCTTGCTCCGATCGTCCGCACGCGACTACAAGCACTGCTAACAGCATGGCTTTCTTCATGACGTCCTCGTGTGCTGGGGAGTGTCCGGGGGAGAGCGTAGACTAACGCCCATCCGATAGCACGCGCCAGCGTCCGCTTTATTTCTTCCGTCGCGTTCGGCCCCGCCCGCTTGGTGGACGTGGGACCTTGGCTCCCTTCTTCCGCGCTTCCGAAAGTCCTATCGCGATCGCTTGTTTGCGACTCTTTACACGTCCACCCTTGCCTCCTTTGCCGCTACGGAGCGTGCCGCGTTTGCGACGACGCACGGCACTTTCCACTGTCTTGCTCGCAGCTTTCCCGTAACGCCGCCGGCCGCTCTTCCTCGCTGCCATGTTCTTTTCTCCGTTATGGCTGGACAGGCGGCGTGCGCTTCATAATGTGTGCCTCTGATCCCACCACGCGGACTGATCGCATGCGCTCTTCTCTCGTCATCATGATTTCGTTTGTCGTCGCCTGCGCCCCTAACGCGGACGCGCCCAGTGCAGATTCTGCTGCCTTAGCGACGATTACGGTTGACGACCTCATGCGGCACACGCAGCGTCTCGCGTCCGACGCGTTCGAGGGTCGCGGGCCTGGAACTGCCGGCGAAGACAGTTCCGTCGCATACCTAACGAGTGAATTTCAGCGCCTCGGGCTCGCGCCAGGCAACCCTGACGGCTCCTTCGTGCAGACGGTGGACATGGTTGGCTTTACAGCGACGCCAACGGCCGCCATCGCAGCAAACGGCAATGCGATCACGCTGCGATTCCCCGATGACTACGTCGCCGTCTCGCGCCACGAGCGCCCGCAAATCGACGTGGCGAATTCAGACCTCGTCTTTGTCGGCTATGGCGTCGTAGCACCGGAATATGGTTGGGACGACTACAAAGACGCCGACGTGCGCGGCAAGACCATCGTCATGCTCATCAACGACCCCGCGATCCGCGCACCTAACGACACGGCGCAGCTCGACAGCACCGTGTTTCGTGGCAAGGCGATGACGTATTACGGCCGCTGGACGTACAAGTACGAGATCGCGAGCGAGAAGGGCGCCGCCGCGGCCCTCATCGTGCACGAGACCGGGCCTGCCGGTTACCCGTACGAAGTCGTGCAAGGGAGTTGGGGGCGCGAGAACATCGACGTCAAACGCCCCGCCGGCGCGCCGTACAATCGCGTTCAGGTCGAGGCCTGGATGACGCTGGACAAGACAAAAGAAGTGTTCGGCGCCGCTGGTTTCGACTTCGACTCGCTCAAGCGGGCAGCGCTGAATAAGGACTTTCGCCCGGTCGCGTTGAATGCAAAGGCCACCCTCCGGATCAAGAACAGCGTTAGGCCCATCACGTCCCGCAATGTCATCGCCAAACTCGAAGGCACGGATTCTACGCTGCGCGACGAATACGTCATCTATACGGCTCACTGGGATCACCTCGGCCGCGACACGACACGCGAGGGTGATCAGATCTTCAATGGCGCATTGGACAACGCATCCGGCGTCGCCCAGATGCTGGAGATAGCGGAGGCTTTTACCCAGCTTAATCCAGCGCCGAAACGTTCGCTGCTCTTTCTCGCCGTAACAGCGGAGGAGAAAGGCTTGTTAGGCGCGAAGTACTACGCCGAGAATCCGTTGTATCCGCTCGCCAAGACCGTCGCGAACCTCAATATCGACGGAGTCAATCAGTGGGGGCGTACCTCTGACGTCACCGTGATTGGACTCGGCAACTCCACGCTTGACGACGTCCTGCGCGATGCGACGACGGCCGTGGAGCGAACCATCGCGCCGGACCCCGAGCCCGAAAAAGGCTACTTCTACAGATCCGACCACTTCGAGTTCGCCAAACAGGGCGTCCCCGCTCTTTACATCGATTCAGGTGTGGAGTACATCGGAAAGCCCCCCGGCTACTCGCAGCAGAAACGCGACGAATACGTGAACAACGACTACCACAAGCCGAGCGATGATGTGAAGCCGGATTGGGACCTGGCCGGGGCTGTCGACGATGCGCGGCTATTGGTGGACGTCGGCTATCGCGTAGCGCAGGGAAGTACGTGGCCGGACTGGAAACCCGGCGTTGAATTCAGACGCAAACAACCGCAGCCATAGTCTCGTTAGGCAAAGGAGAAGCCGATGCGCTCTGCTCGAAAGTCTCTCGCCAGGTTCGCCACCCTGTTGGCGATCGCGTGCGCCATATCGGTGCCGCCCCCCTCAGCCAGCGCTCAGGAGAAAGCGTCCGACACGTTGCTGACGGTCAATCATTACCTTGACTACGAAACCGTTGGCGACGTGCAAATCTCGCCGGACGGTGCACGCATCATTTACGCGCGGCGCTACGTCAACAAGCAGCTCGACCGATTCGAGTCCGCCTTGTGGATCATGAACGCGGATGGCTCAGAGAACCGCTTTCTCACCAAAGGGTCGAGCCCCAAGTGGTCGCCCGACGGTACGCGCATCGCCTTTACTAATGAAGGCGAGCCGCGCGGCACGCAGATCTATGTACGCTGGATGAACGCGGAGGGCGCCACGTCGCAGATCACTCGCGTCGAACACGATCCCGGTGACATCGCCTGGTCGCCGGACGGAAAGTGGATCGGCTTCGCGATGTTCACCCCCAAGCCTAACGTCTGGCAGATCGACATGCCGTCCGCGCCGACCGGTGCCACGTGGACGCCGGCGCCGCGTTATGTGAGTACGCTGCACTACCGCGCAGATCGCCGCGGATTCCTCGAGGCAGGGTACGTACACCTCTTCGTCGTACCCACAGATGGCGGCACAGCGCGCCAACTCACAAAGGGCGACTGGAATGCGGGTTCGCGTTTCGATGGCCAGCCGGGTTCTGTCGGCTGGAGTTGGACAGCAGACGGAAAGTCCCTCGTGTTCGACGGACTGATGAGTCCCGAAAGTGATAAAAACTATCGCGATTCGGATATCAACGTGGTCGACGTCGCGACCGGTACGATGCGCAAGCTGTCCACGGAGCGAGGAAGTTGGACTCGGCCGGCGGTTTCACCCGATGGGCAGTGGATTGCATTCAGCGGTCATGCGTACACGCCGCAGACGTACAAGACCGGAGAGCTGTTCGTCATGAAGATCGACGGCAGCGGCACGAAGAAGATTTCTGCGAACCTCGATCGTGACGTCGGTGAGATCACGTGGGCGCAAGATGGAAGCGGCGTGTACTTCAGCGCCGGTGATCGCGGCGCGGTCAACGTGCACTTCGCCTCGCTTGCCGGCGCCGTGCGTCCGGTCACGAGCGGCGCGCACATTCTCTCGTTAGGTACTATGTCGCGCGGCGGGGTCGTTGCCAGCGCGCTCAGCGCTGCGCAGCAGCCGCCTGACGTCGTGCGTTGGGATCTCAAGACGCCTAACAATATGACACGACTCACGCGCGTAAACGAAGACGTCCTCGCCGGCAAGAAGTTGGCTGCCCTCGAAGAGATCTGGTACACGTCGACGAACGGAACACGCGTGCAGGGGTGGGTGGTCAAGCCGCCCAACTTTGATGCAGCGAAGAAGTATCCGATGATCATGGAGATCCATGGCGGACCGCACGGCATGTACAACGTTGGCTTCAGCTACATGTATCAGAACTTTGCCGCGAACGGCTATGTGGTGTTGTACACGAACCCACGCGGCTCGACCGGCTACGGTACTGATTTCGGGAACGCAATCAACAAGAAGTACCCTGGTGTCGACTACGACGACCTCATGGCCGGTGTGGATACGCTCGTTAGGCGCGGTTATGTCGATACGCAGCGCATGTACGTTGGCGGATGTTCCGGCGGCGGCGTGTTATCCAGTTGGGTGATCGGCCACACCAACCGCTTTGCCGCCGCGGCGGTGCGCTGCCCCGTGATGAACTGGATTTCTTTCGCCGGCAACTCCGACGTGCCGTACTTCAGTCACGCATGGTTCGACAAGCCGTTCTGGGAAGACGCGAAGGCGTGGCTCGATCAGTCGCCGCTCATGTATGTCGGCAATGTGACGACGCCAACTGTCATCATGACTGGTGAGCTCGATTTGCGCACGCCGATGGCGCAGAGCGAGGAGTACTACATGGCGCTCAAGATGCGTGGCGTGCCGACGGCATTGCTGCGTTTCCAGAACGAGTTCCACGGAACGAGCTCGCGGCCGAGCAATTTCATGCGCACGCAGTTGTACATGATGAGTTGGTATCAGAAGCACAAAAGGGATGCGGCGGCGATGTAAAACTGCAGGTCAGAAGCCAGAGGTCAGGGCTCAGAGGTCAGAGGTCCAGTGAACGCCGAGAATCCGGTCACTGACTTCTGGCCTCGCGCTCGAGTCGGTCGAACGCCCTCCTGACGCTAGAGATCCGCTTGCATCAGCGAACGATGCGTGAGGGGCAATGTCTCCTGACTAGCCTAACGACTTAAGCGCTCGTCAGAGCTACTTTCACGGGGAGCCAATGGCGACCGGAAGCGAAAGCCCGGCCGCGCTCGCTGACTTTACGCTTCACAATAGGGAGGTGGCGGTGATGCGACTGCTCTCTCACAGAATAGAAGTGACCGAACCGACCGCTGTTCCCGTAATTCTGCGATGCATTGCGAGCGCCTGTGCGTCGGTTAGACCTGCCACTATGTCTGAGGCCAATCGAGCGTGAGTCACCCCTTCCGGCAGTGTTCTCACGTCATCCGCGAATCTTGCCGGCACCAAGTCAACATTGACGGCTTTGACCGCGTCGTGGTAGAACTCAAAGAGGTTGCGGATTATTTCGCGCTGACCGGCCTGTTGTGTTGCTAGCCGGGGGTTCTTGATGACGTATCGCCGAACGAGTCGCTGACAAAAGCGCAACAAAACTCGCTTTTCGGATCGCACTACCAGCGCTCGACCAGCGTTCGTGTCGCTTGATAGGCGAACAGAGTTGACGAAGTCTGCGATTTGAGCGGCAGTAATTGTCCGTAATTCGGCGCTTTGTCTCCACGTCTGCGATAGCGGCACCTCAACGTAGCTCGCGATCAACCAGTTTTTGATCGTTGCTCGGTGCGCGTCGATTTCTTCCGGGCTAACATCGCGTCGTTCTGGATCGCCTTTCCAGGTCTTCAGAAACTGATCAAACTCTTCGACCCAGCATTAGTATTAGTGAGGCGGTCCATCGGTATGAGACCGGCCCGATAGAAATCGTCCAAATCATGTACCGAGTACGCAATGGCGTCAGCGTGGTCCATGATTTCAGCCTCCGGGCATTTCTTGTCCCCGGTCTGGCCATCGCGCGCAAAATGGAAGTCCGCAGCATCAGTCTTGTAGGCGCCGAATTTTTCAAGTTTGGCCGGGTCTGTTCCCTTCCTGAAATACGGGTACTTAAGAACAGCATTCAGCGTTGCGCGCGTAAGGTTCAGTCCTTTGTACGTTGTAGGATGTGCTGCCAGCCTGACCATTATTCGAAACGACTGCGGATTTCCCTCGAATCCGTCCGAATCGGCGCCTCTGATCGTCCCGCTCGACACCGCCAGATAGCCACGAGCCCACACGTGCCGTCCCCAGAACTGTTCCGAAGCCGCGGAAACTCCTGCAACAAGACTCGCGAGCTGATCCCCTTCAACCACTGAACGATTTGGCTGACCGACTGCGGCGGCCGATATGACACAAACACGTGAACATGGTCGCGTGCCACTTTCCCGCTGATGATCTCCAGCTCATGCTCCGCCGCGATGGATCGGATCAGGTCGCGCACACGAA
>JBQTIF010000281.1:0-11360 GCA_052388395.1 Gemmatimonadaceae bacterium
CTGCCGCGGCTCGCTGGCTTCGCGCGCGCGTCCGGCATGATGTTGTTAGGCGAGAAGATCAGCGCCGAGCAGGCATATCAATGGGGCCTCGTCTGGCAAGTGATTGACGGCGCGGAGTTGGTGCAGAAGGCGCGCGATCTCACGCGTCGCCTCGCGTCGCAACCGACGCGAGGGCTCGGTCTCACAAAGCGGGCGCTAAACGCGTCACTCGCGAACGACCTCACGACGCAACTCAATGTCGAGGAAGCGCTGCAGCGCGAGGCGGGCCGCACGCACGACTTCGCTGAGGGCGTGCGCGCCTTTTTGGCCAAGCGGGCGCCGCTGTTCGAAGGGCGTTAGGCAATGTCCGGGGAGCGCAAGCCAGTCGTCGGAGTCCTTGGCGCGGGTGCGATGGGGAGTGGGATCGCCCAGGTGGCTGCGACGCGCGGCCACACGGTAGTCCTCGCCGACGCGCAATCGCCGGCGTGCGACGCGGCGCGCGACCGCATCATCACGTCACTGGCGCGTGATGTCGAGAAACAGCGACTCACGCAAGAGGAGTCTGATGCAGCGCTGGAGCGGCTGATGCTCGCGCACCTTGGCTCCGACGCGAGCTACGACGCGTTCGCGGCCTGCGATCTCGTCATCGAGGCGATCGTGGAGCAACTCGAAACGAAACGCGCGGCTTTTCAACGGCTGGAAGGTGTGGTCGCTCGCAAGTGTGTGCTAGCCACCAACACGTCATCGCTGTCGATTGCTGCGATTGCGGCCGCATGCCGGCAGCCGGAGCGCGCGTTAGGCATCCATTTCTTCAATCCCGCGACTGTGATGCCGCTGGTGGAGATCGTGCCGGGGGTGCGCTCGGATCCCGCAACGGTCGCGTGGGCCCGCGCTGTGATCGACAGCTGGGGGAAGACGACGGTGCTCGCGCTCGACACGCCCGGCTTCATTGTCAATCGTGTCGCACGGCCGTACTACGGCGAAGCCCTGCGTATCCACGATGAGGGGATTGCCAGTGCCAGCGACATCGACTGGGCGATGACCTCGCTCGCGGGGTTCCGCATGGGCCCATTCGAACTGATGGACTTCATCGGACACGACGTGAACTACATCGTGACGGAGAGCGTGTGGACCGCGCTGTATTACGATCCACGCTTCAAACCGTCGTTGACGCAACGCCGTTTGTTGGAGGCGGGTTTGCTCGGCAAGAAGTCTGGACGCGGGTTCTACGATTACGCGCCCAGTGCAGCGCGCCCCAAGCCGCGCGAAGATCAAGCGTTAGGCAAGTCGATTCTGAATCGCATCCGCGCCATGCTTGTCAACGAGGCCGTCGACGCCGTGTACAATCGCATTACCACGCCGGCGGAAGTAGATACCGCGATGATGAAGGGGATGAACTTTCCGAAAGGGCCGTTGGCGTGGGGCGAAGAGATCGGTCTCGCGTCGGTCCTTGCCGAAATCGATCGGCTGCACGACCAGTATCGCGAAGACCGCTACCGCGCGAGCGCGCTGCTGCGCGATATGGTGCGCGGCCAACGCACGTTCTTCGCATGACGATTGCACCTAACGCACAGCTCCTGGCGGAACGCGTTCAGCAGGCAATGCTCGCGCGCGACGCCTTCAGTCAGTGGCTCGGTATCGAGGTGCTCGATATCGGGCCGGGAACGTGTACGGCGCGCATGACTGTGCGTGGCGAGATGCTGAATGGTTTCGGTGTGGCCCACGGGGGAATCGTCTTCTCGGTCGCGGACTCCGCGTTTGCGTTCGCGTGTAATACGCACGGCCGCGTCACCGTCAGCATCGAGAACTCGATTACATATCCAGTGGCGATCCGCCAAGGTGATATCCTGACCGCGGTCGCTCGAGAGGAGGCTGGCTCTGAGAGACTGGGGTACTATCGTGTCGATGTCACGCGGCAAAGCGACGAGCTCGTAGGACTCTTTCGGGGGACCGCGTACCGGACGCTGAAGGAACACTTTCTGAACGCCTAACCATTTGGTAGCTCCATCGCATGACTTCTCCGACAATGCGTGAAGCGTATCTCGTCGACGGTGTGCGCACAGCGATCGGTGCGTTTGCCGGTAGTCTCGCGCACTCACGCCCCGATGATCTCGCGGCGCATGTGATTGCGCGGTTGCTGGAACGCACGCCCGCGTTCGATCGTGAACGCATCACAGACGTCATTCTAGGTTGCGCGAATCAGGCCGGCGAAGACAATCGCAACGTCGCCAGAATGGCGTTGTTGCTTGCCGACCTGCCGCTGTCCATCCCTGGGCAGACTGTGAATCGCCTCTGCGCTTCCGGCCTGACCGCAGTGGCGGCGGCCGCGGCTGGCGTTAGGGTCGGCGACGGCGAGGTCTATCTCGCCGGTGGCGTGGAAAGCATGACGCGCGCGCCGTACGTCATGTCCAAAGCGTCCGCTCCATTCGCGCGCGACGCGCAGCTATTCGACACGTCGATCGGCTGGCGCTTCGTGAACCCGAAAATGCGCGATTGCTATGGCACGGACGCGATGGGGGAGACGGCGGAAAACGTCGCCGAGCGCTATGCGATTGCGCGAGCTGACCAGGATGCGTTTGCTTTTCGCTCGCAGCAGCGGGCCAAGGAAGCCGCAGCGCGCAAGCGATTCGCCAGTGAGATCGTCCCCGTGACAGTGCCAGGACCGAAGAAGGGCACAACCGCCGAATTCGCGCATGACGAATTCGCCAAGCCGGACACCACCGTCGAGGCGTTAGGCAAGCTTCGGCCAGCTTTTCGCCATGACGGCAAGGGATCCGTGACGGCAGGAAACGCGTCCGGCATCAATGATGGCGCAGCTGCGCTCTTTGTCGCCTCCGAAAGTGGCGCCAAGCTGTTAGGGCTCGACCCGCTCGCCCGTATCGTCGCTAGCGCCAGCGCCGGCGTGGAGCCGCGCGTCATGGGAATCGGGCCCGTCCCGGCGACACGACAGGTGCTGGCGAAGACAGGACTCACGCTCGCCGACATGGACGTCATCGAACTGAACGAAGCCTTTGCAGCGCAGGTCCTCGCCTGCACGCGCGAACTTGGTATCTCTGACGACGATCCGCGCGTCAACCCGAACGGTGGCGCAATCGCGTTAGGTCATCCGTTAGGCATGTCCGGCGCGCGACTGGCTCTCACGGCCGCGCTGGAACTGCGCGAACGTAACTCGCGCTACGCCGTATGCACGATGTGCGTTGGTGTGGGGCAGGGCGTGGCGATGATCCTCGAGCGCGTTTGAACCATGCCGACACGTGCCGGATAGTGGTTCTTTCGGCCGTTGCGCCTAACGCCGTCCAGATTGCCTACAGCGGCAGCCAGTAGGTCGCTTTAACCGAGAAGAAGTTGTCGCCAGCGGCGCGTGTAGTGCGCCACATCGAACGCATCCCGACTGCCGTGCCGTGCGATTCGCTCGCACGCCTGTTCTGCTGCCAAACCACAAAGAGCGTGCTGCCGGGATTCCACTCCCAGCGCAGCACCATGTTCGAGCGCAACGACAACACGTGGAAGTCGCTCGGCTGGAGCGTCATTGTCGCAGCTCCGTCAGTGACAGTCCGCGACCCGTCCGCTTCGGTTCTGATCGTTGTGCCATCGCTGCCGTACGTGCGGATTGACGAGCTGCGTGGCGCGGCCAGCTCGCCGATGTCGCCGTAGCGGCCGCTCGCCGCAAACGGCTCCGCGTATCCTTCGAGGGTGAGCGTCGGCGAGAAGCTATACTGCATGCGAAAGCGCGTCGACAGTGTCGTTCGATTGATGACGCCAAACACCCAGCGCCGATCGAGGAAGCGGGCGAGCGTGTCGCCGACCGTCGTGATGTATTGCCGCGGATCGTTCGCGCGTGAGTAGTTAGGCTCCGCTGATACCTGCCAGCGGTCTGTTGGGCGCAACGTCAATTGAGCACCAAAATTGCTGCGGCGCGCGCCAAACTCGCCGCGCGTTATACGCCCATTGACACGCCACCCTGTGCGACTGCTCCAGGCGTTGTTGAGTCGCACTTCCTCCGTCCACTCATTACCGCTGGCCATTGAGGGGCCGCCGCGCGTGAGCGTCGCGTTCTGGGCGCGCGACGAGAAAGCGGTGCGCACGTTCAAGTTCCAGAAGTTCTTGAATGTGAGCGACGTGTTTTGATTCCACTGGTTGGACTGTCGATCGCCGCCATAATTCCACCCGCCGCGTGTATCGAAGCCGAGGCGCCAGTTGTGGAGATAGCGGTTAGGCAACGTCTCGCGGATCTGTATATCCGCGTTGTACTCGATTTCGTCGGCGTTTTGTAGGCGGCCGGCGTCATTCAGCTCGAAGCCAGGTGAGTTGCTCTGCAGTTGCGCTCCCCAGAGGATATGACGCCCAGCATCTTTGTCAGCGCGGATAGACCAGGTGTAACCGCCTAACGACGTGCGACTGGAGTCATAGTTCACATAGTCGGCATCGGGACGCTGGTAGTAGCGCGCGCTTGAACGCTGCAGCCTCAGCATGGCGATAGGGTCGCCCGCCACATAGCTGAAGCCGTACCAACCCGTGAAGGCGTACATCCCTTCCTGCATTCGCCAGCGGAAATCGGCGCCACCGGTCAACGCCTCACGCGGTAACAAGGCCGCGAGGCTATCGCCGCTTCCCACCGACCCGACGTCGCGGCGCATGCCGGTGAGCGTTGCCCCGATAGTGGACGCCTGCGCGCCGAGCTCCTGCTGCAGTCGAACGACGCCGAGTCCTGTCAACGGTTCGACTGTGACGCGCGTGGTCGTTGCCGTCGCAGCATGGAAGACTCGCGCGTGCTCCTGTCGCGTCACGGCGAGCAGCGAACCAACCGATAGACGCGAGGCGGTGCGACCCGTGAGCTTCGCCGCGCCGAGGATAGTGCTCGCGTTTGGCGCGTCGACAAAGTCCCCCTTGGGGGACCGGTGCGGCGGCGCACCGATGCGCCGGGAGTAGTAGTACCCAGGCCCCTGACCGCGAAGCAGCTCGTTCCCTTCGGTGAAGAAGGGTCTACGTTCGTCAAAAAACGTCTCGAACGCCGACAGGTTCACCTCGGCAGGATCGGCCTCAACCTGGCCAAAGTCCGGATTTACCGTTAGGTCAAGCGTTAGGTTCGATCCGATGCCGACCTTCGCGTCCGCCCCCACGCGTCCGGCAAAGGGATCGTTGAAAGGATCGTTAGGATCGATATTCGCGCGTCGCGTGGCATCTGCCGCGGCGTAGGGCACCAGCTCGACCGGGCGCGTTGGCTGGATGCCACGGATGCCACGCAGCGTGCCGAAGCGAGAGACGAAGCCCGTCTCCTGTTGTCGCGTGGCGACCCAGCGGATTGTCTCGTTCTTGTCAGGAAGGAGGCGATCGATGTTGATCCCCCAGAGCTGCTCCTCAGCTGCAGTAAACCGCAGTTGGGCAAACGGTATGCGCATCTCGGCGGTCCATCCCAACGAGTCGAGGGCGACTCGAGTGTCCCACACCGGATCGAACTGATTTGATCGGCCGTCGCCGCCATCGGAATCGCGCGACAGATAGAAATCGCCTTTGACTCCGGCAGCTGATACCGAAAATCCGAAAGCCGTGCGGCGGTCAAGATATGTGTCCAGCACGACATTCAGCCGCTCGGCGTTTCCGGAGACGTCGCGTCGGCTCATCGGTCGCGCGATCTCGCGCGGATTGCGGCGGTACAACCGCGCACCCACGTATAACGCCGCGTCGTCGTAGAGGAGTAGGACTTCAGTGCGCTCGGTTGGCTCGACGAGCTCACTGGGTCGATGCTGGAGGAAATCGCTGACCGGCTGAGCGAGCTGCCAAGCGGCGTCGTCGAGGCGCCCATCGACGCGCGGGCTTGCACCCGAGATGCGAACTGCGGTCATGCTCTTTGGCGACGGCTGGGACAGGGCGGCCGGCGCCAGGGCGAATGTCGCTAAGGCTCCCAATAATCCCGCGGCGACTGGCATGCGCCGGGGGCAGCCCGAGTGCGCATGCACGCGGGTTATAGTTGAGCGTACCAGAGGCATGGATCTGCTATTACGCGTGAAGGGGCGGGAGCGTTTAGCCGACCGTCCTTTCAACAGCAAAGGGTGAGAAGTGGGTGACGCTGGCAAACCCTCACGCTGCTTACGATCACCCCTCACGTTTCTTCCAGCACCTCTCACGCAGTTACAAACCAACACCGAAAACCCCAGATGCGATTGAAGAACTTCGCCCTTGGTGAATGGCAAGAAGGAACCGGATCGGGCACGCCACTGCTGCACGCCGTGACGGGCGCCGAGGTGGCCGTAGCGTCCTCGGAAGGGCTCGACTTCGGTCGCATGGTGCACTACGCGCGCACCGCGGGTGGTCCGAATCTACGACGCCTAACGTTCCACGAGCGCGCCCGCATGCTCAAGGCGATGGCACAGTTTCTGAACGAGCACAAAGACGCATTCTACGAGCTGTCCGCGGCGACGGGCGCAACCAAAGGCGACTCCTGGATCGACATCGATGGGGGCATCGGCACTTTTTTCGTATATGCATCCAAGGGGCGGCGTGAGTTTCCTAACGAGGCATTTTACGTCGAAGGACCGACCGAAGCGCTATCCAAAGGCGGAACGTTCATCGGACGGCATATCTGCGTCCCGCTCGAAGGCGTGGCCGTTCACATCAACGCGTTTAACTTCCCCGTCTGGGGGATGATGGAGAAGCTCGCACCGACACTGCTCGCCGGCGTCCCTGCGATCGTCAAGCCAGCGACCCTAACGAGTTACCTCACGGAGCGCGTCTTCCACGAGATGGTCGTGTCGGGGATCTTCCCGCCGGGAGCGATTCAGCTCATCTGCGGGAGCGCCGGCGACCTTCTGACGCACCTCGGCGGCCAAGATGCCGTCGCGTTCACCGGATCGGCGACAACGGGGCGCATGCTGCGCGAGACGCCGAACATCGTGAGCGAAAATGTGCGCTTCAACATGGAGGCCGACTCGCTCAACTGTTCGATTCTCGGCCCCGATGCGCTGCCGGGCAGTGACGAGTTCGAGCTGTTCGTCAAGGAAGTTGTGCGGGAGATGACAGTAAAGGCGGGCCAGAAGTGCACCGCGATTCGGCGCACGATCGTCCCCGAAGGCGTCATGCAAGACGTCCTAACGACGCTCCAGAAACGTCTTGCTGACGTGAAAGTCGGCAATCCAGCTGTCGAAGGTGTGAAGATGGGACCGCTCGCCGCGCGCGCGCAGGTGCAGGAAGTAGGGAAAAGTCTGGACGGGCTGCGCTCAGGCGCGCAGGTCGTGCTTGGTGGGAACGGCTTGGAACCAGTCGGTGCGGACAGGGACAAAGGGGCGTTCTTCCCAATCACGCTGCTCGCGAGCAACGATCCATTTAGACATACGCAACCGCACGACATCGAGGCGTTCGGCCCGGTGAATACGGTGATGCCGTACACGACCATCGCCGACGCAATCGCGTTGGCGAAGCTCGGCAAGGGGAGCCTGGTGGGCTCGCTCTTCACGAATGATACGAGAATTGCTCGCGACGTCGTGTTAGGCACCGCCCCCTATCACGGTCGTTTCATGGTCATGAATCGGCACGCCGCCAGGGAATCCACTGGACATGGCTCGCCGCTGCCGCACCTCGTGCATGGCGGCCCGGGACGCGCCGGCGGCGGCGAGGAGATGGGAGGGGTGCGCGGCGTCCTGCATTACATGCAACGCACCGCGGTGCAAGGTTCTCCGACAACCCTAACGAGCATAACGAGCGAGTATCATGCCGGCTCGCTGCCCAAGCACGACCGCATACACCCCTTCCGCAAGCACTTCGACGAGCTGGAGATCGGCGAGACGCTCATCACGCATCGCCGTACCGTCACCGAAGCGGACATCGTGAACTTCGCGGCGATCTCAGGCGATCATTTCTACGCACACATGGACGACATCGCCGCGAAGGAGTCCATCTTTGGTAAGCGGGTCGCGCACGGGTATTTCGTCTTGTCCGCGGCGGCCGGGCTCTTCGTCGATCCGGCACCGGGGCCTGTCCTGGCGAACTATGGGCTGGACAATCTGCGCTTTACCAAGCCGGTGTACGCAGGCGACACAATCCAGGTGCGCCTAACGTGCAAGCAAAAAACCGCCAAGGAGACGCCTGCGGACGGCATCCCGCAGGGGGTCGTCGCGTGGGACGTCGAGGTCACGAACCAGAATGGCGAGACCGTCGCCGTCTACGTGATCCTCACGCTCGTCACGCGCAGGTAGCGGCAACGCGTTCTTGAGGCGCGTTGTCGAGCCTGCGGAGTAGCGTTCAGGCGGCGGATCACCGTGAGCGCTCATCGCACTCGCGGCCGATTGCGAGAACGCAGCACATTGAAAGAAGTTGCAGGCTTGGTACGGCACGTTTGTGGTACCGCCTTACGCCAGAACGCCGGGTACCCCTGCAATAGCGTTGCGGAGGTGTTCACTCGTCACAGCTCCCGCGTGCACTCGGAGACAAGCTTTGGATATATCGCCAGATACTGAGATCCGCGCGATTTCTCACTGCAGCACAAATCTCGCGGTATACAGGATCGTCGAGCGCTACATCTCGTCATCTAGCAAACTGTTGGACCTTGGCGCGGGCGAAGGATTTTTCGCCAAACTCATCGGCGATCGCGTTAAACAAACCTTGGGAGTTCATCCGCGGTCGGTTGTCACAGCCTGTGACGTAGCACCCGAAAACTTCCGCTATCACGAGGTCGAGTGCGATCGCATTCCCGATGATGGCGTGCTCCCATATAAGGATGGCACGTTCGATGTCGTATGCTGCTTGGAGGTGGTCGAGCACGTCGAAGACCAGTTCGAACTTTGTCGTCAGATCATGCGCGTGCTTCGACCGGGTGGGTTGGCCGTGCTGACTACGCCGAACACGCTCAACTTAAACTCGCGTTTGCGCACTCTTCTGATTGGGTTCCCTGTGCTTTTTGCTCCCCTGCCGCTGTCCACGCCCGACGCCGTTCATACCTCAGGCCACATCCATCCCATCAGCTACTACTACCTTTTTTATGCGCTCCGAAGGGCGGGGGCAACACATGTCGAAGTCACCTTTGACCGTTACAAGCGGTCGGCGATAGCTCTCCTCCCGCTGTATTGGCCCGCTATCGCGCTTAGCTCACGGGCCTTCCAGCGAAAGTTGGCGCGAAAGCAGCCGCTAGTGAGCAGCGAGAATGACGCGGTCCTCCGAGCCATAACGAGCGTAGGAATGCTGACTTCCAGAAGCATTGTCGTTACTGCTCGACGCGGATAGGCTCGCGCTAACAGCTGAGCGGATTCCTCCATACAGTATCGGACAGCAAATATGCGATGCGCGCATCATAGGTATGGTGCTCCCGCACGAACGCTTCGCCCGCTGCCCTGATACGCCGGCGCTCGGCCGGTGCGGCCATCAGCCGCTCGACCTGCGCCACGCAGTCGGCGAAGTCGCGGTACCAAACACAGTGCTCGCCGCCGACGAGCAGCTCGCCCACACCAGGGGCGGATGGACCGAGGTACAGGCCGCCCGCCAGCACCACCATCCACATGCGGTCCGAGGCGTAGACAGTGGCGCCAGATGCTCGTGCCGGGAGAATGCCTAACGAGAAGTCGGCGCTGGAGCAGACTGTCGCGAATGCATCCCCTTCGACCTCGCCGCCATTCCAGGTCAGCTCGGACTGCCACGCCTCCCACCCCGGTCCGTACACGCGCGTTGGCACTCGCCGTGAGAGAGCGTGCAGAAACTCCGCCCGGCTGGCGTCATATCCGGAGCCGATGAATGCGACGGTCGTCGCCCAGGCCGGGTTCGCCGGCACTGGCGCAATTTCAGCGGCACCAGCCGCCGGGAGAAAGCGCGCGTTGAGTCCATGCGCCTGCCATTCCTCGACAAAGCCCGTGACGAAGAACGTCTGCGCGAGACGACCCATCGCCGCGATATGCGCAATCGCCGGGCGATTCAGATCCCCGTGCCATTGCGGATCGTGGAACCACATCGCGTTAGGCAGCCCTTCCACGATCTCCGCGACCGTATCAACGCCGAGAGCGTGGCACTTCGAGAGAAAGACGAAGTCGGGGCGGAATCGCCGCGCCGCTCGCCGTGCGCGCGCTTGTGTAAGCCCCCGGCCGAGCCACCTGGCCGAACGGCGGTCGTCGAACAAGAGTGTCGTATGTCCCGCCCGTTCCAGGGCCCGTTGCACGGCCCGCTCCATGCGCCACGGATCGTCAGAGCCGAGAATCAAAACCCGCAAGCAGTTCGCTCCTGTGCATGTAGATTAGCCTCTCAGACCTCAGACCTCAGATCTATCCCGTTATGCCAGTTGTTGCCTCGCGGCTCACTTCCTTTCCAGACTACCCGCTCGCGCACGTCCCCGCTAAGAAGCGCGCCTTACTCGCGCGCGGCGTCGACGTCATCGACCTCGGTGCGGGGGACGCAGACCTAGCGCCACCTCCGGCCGCTGTAGCAGCGCTCAAGCTCGCTGCCGACAAACCTGCGATGGGTCGGTATGGATTCGGCATCGGTCACGTTCCTTTTCGCGAAGCGATCGCTTCGTGGATGAAAATGCGCTTCGGCGTCGAGTTCGATCCGCTGGCAGAAATAGTACCGCTGATCGGGTCAAAGGAAGGGATCGCGCATATCGCGTTCGGCTACTTGGGACCGCGCGACGTCGCGATCATTCCCGAGCCGGCGTATCAAGCGTATCTCGGCGGGACGCTGCTCGCGGGGGCGACGCCGCACATCTACCCGCTGCGTCCGCGGACGAACTTCTTGGTCGATCTGGACGAGATCCCGGCCGATGTTCTAGCGCGCACCAAGGTCCTGTATTTGAACTATCCGAACAACCCAACGTCCGCCATTGCTCCGCGCGAATACCTGGAAAAAGTTGTTAGGCTCTGCCGTGAGCGCGACATCCTTCTCGTGTATGACAACGCGTATTCGGAGTTTGGTTTCGAAGGCTATGTGCCGCCCAGCATCTTCGAAGTCGACGGTGCGTGCGACGTCGCCATCGAGTTTCACTCGCTGTCCAAGACGTACAACATGACCGGATGGCGCTGCGGCTGGGCGGTTGCGAATGCGCAGGTTTGTACGGTGCTTGCCAAGATCAAGACGTTTGTGGATACCGGGACATACATGGGGATTCAAGGCGCTGGCGTGGCGGCGATCGCGAGTTGGAAGGACTTCGTTCCAAAGAACATGGCGATCTTCGACGAACGCCGGCGCGCTGCTACCGAAGCATTTCGAGGGGCCGGTTTTAGCTGTGAGACGCCGCGATCGACGATGTATCTCTGGGTCGCCCTTCCGGAGGGAGTGCCGAGCCGGCCATTTGCCGATCGACTCATGGAAGAAGAAGGTGTTATCGTGCTCCCAGGCGCAGCGTTTGGCGACGGAGCAGAAGGATTCTTCCGCGTCTCGTTCATCGTCGCGCCGGAGCGGTTGCGCGAAGC
>JBQTIF010000282.1:0-2593 GCA_052388395.1 Gemmatimonadaceae bacterium
TTTTCACGCGGCGTGACTTTGGTACGCTCGTGCGCAGGTTAGGACATGTATTTCAAGATCCGACCCCCTACCGCAAGATCTCGACAGGGCTGCTGCGCGCCGCGCGGAGAGCCGGCGCGAGCGAAGCCAGGAGCGTCGTCGCGATGAGCACGAGCTCCGCAACGACAAGCGCTCGCACGTCGGTATAGAAGACGCCATATAGCCAGGGATCCAGCTGGCGGCCCGCATACATAGCCAGAAATGCGCCGATTCCTGTTCCCGCGAGCACAATCACAAGACTGTCGCGCAGCACGGACCGGGCAATATCCTCGCGCGTAGCACCAACCGACGTACGAACGGCATACTCTCGCATGCGTTGCGCGACGTCATGCGCGCGGACGCTAAACATACCTGCCATCGCCAGGCCTAACGCGAGTACGCCGAATGCGATGAAGACGCCGGCGAGGAAGAACCGTACCGCGACTTCGGAGTCGAGCTCAGCGAGGTACGGTGTGATCTGAATGGCAGCGCCGGGGGGCACGGCACTGCGCGCGCGACGCATGAGGTGAATCTGCATTCGATGCTCGTCCGTCGCCGTTGTTCGGACCAATATGCTCCCAAGAATGGCGGCCGAGTCTCGGGCGACTACGTACAGAGCTGGAACCGGCTCCACTTCAGGTGCAGCCGCTATTGCTGCCTTGACGTCTTCCGCTATGCCAACGACGCGGACAAGAGGACCATCACGGCCGCTGCCGGCGAGTGTGATCATCTGGCCGACCGGATTCTCGCCGCGCCAAAACCAACGTGCCGCTGCTTGGCTCACGACCGCGGCGCCTACTGGAGCCATCTCATCCCCTGCGACGAAATCCCGTCCCTCCAGCACACGAACGCCTAACGTCGCGAGGTAGTTGGCGCTCACCTGTGCGTACGACGGATGGTAGCTGCTGCGGCTCCCTCCACCGGGAAGCGTGACCGTAACTGTTTTCCCGGCCGGCTCGGCTGCGCGGACTGTCGCCACCGCCCGCACGCCAGGCTCTCGCTCCACAGCGCCAAGCAGCGACTCGCGCATTTGCCGCGCATCGATCGAATCGCGCAGCGCACGTGGCACGAAGGCCCTGACTGAAAGGAGTCCGCGCGGCTCAAAGCCAAGCTCGCGATCGCGCATGTCGCGCGCGCTCTGAACGAGCAGGTTGGCGCCCATGAGCAGCGCCAGCGTCAGCGCGACTTGTGCGACAACCAACGGGCTGTAGCGGCTGCGTGAGCGACGCGTGACGGCTCCGCCGCCATCGCGTAGCGGCTGCTCGATTTTCACGCCGCTCGCGCACAGAGCGGGATACGTTCCGAACAGCAACGCGGTTGCAACCGCCGCTACCGCGGCAAAAGCGAAGACGCGCCAATTGAGCGAGAGGGCGACGATACCCAACTGAGGAACATCGCTCGTTAGGAAATACGTCAGCAGATCGAAGAGCCACATCGCGAGGATGATTCCCAATGCGCCAGCAAGAAGCGCACAGGCTATTGCCTCGATGAGTGTTTGCCGCACGATGCTGACCCGCCGTGCCCCCATGGCGAAGCGGAGGGCGTACTCACGCCTGCGCCGGAGGCCGCGCGAAAGCATAAGGCTCGCCAGGTTCGCCGACGCGATGAGCACAATCAGCGCGGACGCCGCGAGCAGCATCTTGTGAAGATCCGTCATCGTCTCTGGCGGCCGCTCGACTGACCGGAAGAATGTGCGGAAGGGCCTGCGGCCGACGCCGTACGTCGCAGCGAGGAGCGGGTCAACATCGCGCCGCAACTGGTCCCGTGCGCTGTCGGCACTGGCGCCTGGGCGCAAGCGGCCGATCACGGTAGGCCATGCAACGCGCTCGCTCGCTACAGCGGGAAGCACAATGTCGCTGGCGAGCTGCCAACTCGCGTCGGCCGGCATGACTCCGACGATAGTGTACATACGGCCATCCACCTCGATCACGCGGCCGATGGCGTCTCGCTGAGCACCTAACGATCTTCGCCAGACACGCAATCCAACCATTGCGACGGGCGCGCTCCCGGGCACAAAGTCGTGCGCGCCTAACGCACGCCCCAGAACTGGAGTAATTCCCGTTGTTGTGAAGAAACCCGCCGAGACGAGAAGCGCGTAACCTTGATCTGCGTGTGTGCGGACCGAGTAGGTGACAGGTCTGCCATCGACTAACGCGGTGTGTTCGAAGACGCGCTGGCGCTCGCGCACGAGGTTCGCGAAAATCGCCGCACTATAGGCGCGGCTAGCACCGGAACCCTGATTCGCCACGTAGACGAGACTACGCGGATCGCGTGTGGCGCTTGGAGGATGTATCGCCGCATCAACGATACCGTAGACGCTCGTTACGACGCCGAGTGCGAGTGCGAGCGACCCTGACGCGACGGCGACAAAGAGCGGATCACGACGCAGCGCAATGATAGCAAAGCGCGCATCGCGCGCGATGGCGGCGAACAATGCGAAGGGCAAGGCGGGTGAGTGGCGACGTTGCTTGGAGGACGATCCCGCCGCCGCGCAGTCACCTGCCTGGCAAACTGAAGGGGGTCGGGGAGTTTTATAAGTGTACGAAAAAGCGCACCCCCCGGACCAAATTACACC
>JBQTIF010000283.1:0-2017 GCA_052388395.1 Gemmatimonadaceae bacterium
TCGCCGGCGCGCTGGCGTACGCCGCTCGGCGCGGAATCGTGCACCGCGACATCACGCCGGAGAACATCCTGCTCGTTGAGGACACGGCATTCGTCGCTGACTTCGGCATCGCGCGCGCGATCGCCGAGTCGGGATCGGAACGCCTAACGGCGACTGGTAGTGCTCTTGGCACACCAGCGTATATGAGCCCGGAACAGGCAGGCGGCGAACGTGATCTTGACGCCCGAAGCGATGTTTACGCTCTGGGCTGCGTGTTATACGAGGCGCTCGCGGGCGAACCGCCGTACACCGGTCCGACGATTCAGTCCATCATTGCGCAGCATTTGACCAGCCCCGTGCCTCAGGTTCGCCGCCTTCGCGAAGCGGTTCCGGAGCCCGTCGAACGCGCCGTAACACGCGCGCTCGCGAAGTTGCCCGCCGACAGGTTCGCCAGCGCGCAAGACTTCGCCAGCGCCCTCGGACAAGCTGCAGACGCGACATCCGCTCGCCTAACCAGTTCGGCCCGTAGCGACGTGGCTCAGGGACGCGCTGCACGGCTAGCGCGCAGCGCGGGCCTCATGGCGCTCGTGGCCATTGCTGGCGTCGTCCTACTGCTCGCGTTCAACGTCGCGGGAATTCGCGATCGCGTAAGTGGTCGTGTCGGGACGTCGGCCGGCATGGTTAACGGCCGTCAGTCCATTGCCGTCCTCCCGTTTCAAAACATCGGGGCGCCTGACGAGGAGTACTTCAGTGACGGGCTTACGGAGGAGTTGATCGTCGCTCTCTCGCAACTGCGCTCGCTCCGCGTTGCCGCTCGTACGTCGGCTTTCGCATTCAAGGGACAGGGGCGTGACGTGCGTGAGATCGCGCGAGCATTGAGCGTGGGGACGCTGCTCGTCGGGAGCGTGCGCAAGACGCAGAATCGCGTGCGAGTGACCGCGCAGCTCGTGGATGCATCGAGTGGATTGGACATCTGGTCCGAGACGTACGAGGAGCGCAACCTCGCCGACATCTTCGACATTCAGGCCGACATGGCGACGAAGATCGCCGGCGCGCTGGAAGCAAACCTCGGCGTTTCGGAACGCGTACGCCTCGCACGGAAGCCGACGGAGAACCTGGAAGCGTACGAGTTTTACCTCAAAGGACTTTACTACTGGCATCGACGTGGCGAGCGCCTAACGAAGGCTGTCGACTATTTCAATCGCGCCATTGCCGTGGATTCGACGTACGCGCGCGCGTATGCTGGAATCGCCAACGCGTTCAATCCGCTCGGCCTTCATGGCCACATGCACCCAGACTCGGCGCGCGATCGCGTGCGGTGGTTCGCGCTGCGGGCGATCGCGCTCGACAGTGGGCTGGCAGAGGGGCATACAGCACTGGCGGCGTACCATCATCTATATGAGTGGAATTGGCCAGCAGCTGAGCGCGAATTCAAGCGCGCTATAGAGCTCGATGCCAGCTTCGCGACGGCGCATTTATGGTACGGCCACTCGTTGGAAGCGGTGCCGTCGCGACTCGGAAGCAATCGCAGAGCGGAGCCGAGCGCGTGAGCTGGACCCGTTGTCCGCAGTTGCAACCGGCGGCGTTGCCGCGGCTATTATGATAGCGCACGGTGACTATGATCGGGTGATGCAGCTCTACCGCGCCGCCATTGAGCTAGATCCTAACAACTGGCAAGCACACGATGGGTTTGGCACACTGCTCGAGTTGACTGGAGATTTAAGCGAATCCCGTCGCATGTTCGAACAGTCCGTGGGGCTTGCGGGGCACACGCAGCGACCCAAGGCTGGACTTGCACGCGTGCTCGCGCGAGCTAACAAGATGGCGGAAGCGCGCAAACTGCTAGAGGAGCTGCGCGCCGACGCGGTGGCGACTGGGATCCGGCATCCTACGGTAGCGCCGGCGCTCTATGTGGCCGGCGATTCGGCCGGAGCGATCGAATGGCTCGAGGCGGCGTACCGGCAACGTCATCCCGAGCTCATGCGCATCAACGCAGATCGCGCGTATGACAGCATGCGTGGGGATCCGCGCTTTCAGG
>JBQTIF010000284.1:0-2351 GCA_052388395.1 Gemmatimonadaceae bacterium
CCATGGACTGGCCCTCGGGCACGCCGCGGCGAGTGACGGATGCGAGCATGGGCGAGTACCAGCCGGCCTGGAGCCCCGACGGGCACTGGCTGGCGTACACGACGTGGTCGACAAGCGAAGGGGGCGCACTCTACAAGATCCGCACGGACGGCCGCGCGCGCGCACAGCGCCTAACGAGCAGCTCGGCGCTTTACCAACAGCCCACGTGGTCGCCTAACGCGCAACGGATCGTAGTGCTGCGCGGTCCGGCACGCGCCTACAACGAATCGATCGCCGGTGGCGTGCAGGGTGGCGCCGAAGATCTCGTGTGGATGTCAGCGGCCGGCGGCGAAAGCAATCTCATCGCACCCGCCGGCGGGCTTGGGAATCCGCACTTCGCCGGCGACTCGACGCGCATCTATGCGTATAGCGGCGCACGCGGTCTCGTTTCGATGCGCTGGGACGGCACCGACCAGAAGACGCATGGGCGCGTCACGGCTCCGCCGCCGCCGAGTGCCGGTGGTGGCGGCGGAGGTCCGCCGGGGGGGCCCCCTGCCCTCTTCGTGGAAATGGGTCCGTCGGGTGATCGCGTGCTCGCACAGGTCTCCAACGATCTCTACATCGTGACGGTGCCAGTGGTCGGCGGCACCGAGCCAACGATTCAGGTCGGGAATCCGGAGAACGCCAACTTCCCCGTTAGGCGCCTCACTGACATCGGTGGCCAGTTCCCCGCGTGGAGCGCCGACGGCAAGCGCGTGCACTGGTCCATCGGCAACGCACACGTCGTGTACGATCTCGATCGCGCGAGCGCGTTCGACGACTCCGTGCGCACCGCGACCCGCGCCCGCGGCGATTCCACGCCGCGCGATTCCGCGGCGCGCGCGACGCCGGCGGCGTCCAGACGCACGCCGACCTATGAACCGCAGGAGATTCGCATCCGCATTACTGCGACGCGCGACATGCCCAAGGGCACCGTCGTGCTGCGTGGTGCGCGCGTCGTCACCATGCGCGGCTCCGAAGTGATCGAGAATGCCGACGTTGTCGTTAGGGACAACCGCATCGTCGGTGTGGGTGTACGTGGCGCGGTGCAGATGCCGAACGACGCTCGCGTGATCGACGTGACAGGCAAGACGATCACGCCAGGATTCGTCGATACCCACGCGCACGTCCGCGCGACGTTCGACATCCATCGCGATCAGGTCTGGTCCTACGCGGCAAATCTCGCGTACGGCGTCACGACGGTTCGCGATCCGCAGACAGCCACGACGGACATTCTGACATACGAAGACCAGGTGCTCGCAGGCAGCTTGTTAGGCCCGCGGCTCTACTCGACCGGTCCCGGCGTCTTCAGTGCAGGAAGTCCGACAGGTCAGGACATCCGCGATCTCGAACACGCGCGCAGAATCCTGCGACGCTACAGCGACTACTACGATACCAAAACGATCAAGCAGTATGTTGCCGGCAATCGCGAGCAGCGCCAATGGATCATTCAGGCGGCGCGCGAGCAGAAGCTCATGCCGACGACCGAAGGTTCGCTCGATATCAAGATGAATGTGACCGAGGCGATCGATGGCTACTCGGGACATGAGCATACGATTCCAACCTTCCCGCTCCAGAGCGATCTGATTCGCCTGCTCGCCGAATCACAGATCGCATACACACCGACAATTCTCGTCGCGTACGGCGCGCCGTGGGCCGAGAACTATTACTACGCCACCGAAGATCTCCTGAACGACAAGAAGCTGCGCCATTTCACGCCGTGGGCCGATCTCGAAGGAAAGATCTTTCGACGGGGTGGCGGTCAGGGGGCACAGCCTAACGGTGGTCAGGCGGGTTGGTTCCATGCGACGCAGCACGGCTTCAAGCTGATCAGCCAGTCCATTCGCGATCTGCTTGCCGCCGGCGGACGCGCGGGGGTCGGTAGCCACGGCCAGCTGCAAGGCCTCGGCTACCACTGGGAACTCTGGTCCGTCGCTGCCGGCGGTCTCTCAAATCATGACGCGCTGCGCGTCGCGACGATCATGGGAGCGGAGGTGATCGGGCTTGGTAAGGAGGTGGGCTCGCTCGAGGCGGGAAAGCAGGCGGACCTCGTCGTGCTCGATCGCAATCCGTTGGAAGCCCTGCGCAACACAAACTCGATTCGTTATGTGATGAAAAACGGGCGGTTGTACGAGGGCGAGACGCTGGACGAGATCTGGCCGCGGCAGAAAAAGGCCGAGGCGTTTTACTGGGTGACTGATTCGGGACTGAACGACCCTCGCCTATAAGGCGAGGGGTTCTGTGCGGCTGAAGCCGCCTAACTACTGTCGATTGGAAATCGACTGTCGTCCACGATCGCTTCACCCGCCTGCTCCTCTATGTACTCCCGAATC
>JBQTIF010000285.1:0-1790 GCA_052388395.1 Gemmatimonadaceae bacterium
CCACGATAAGCTTGAGCTCCTCGGCGTAGTCGGAGCCGAGCTGCTCGAGAAACTCAGTCGTGCGCTTTGCTTCCTCTTCGTCGATCTTGCTCAGCGCAAAGCCCACGTGGATGAGCACCCAGTCGCCGACTTCGAGGCCATCCGGTGTGAGCAGTCCGACGTTGATGGCCCGCCTAACGCCGGACACTTCAGCCTTTGCGAGGTGTCGCGCTGGGTCGAGGAATTCGGTGATGCGGCCAGGCACGCCTAGGCACATAGCTCCTCCTGGCAAGCGATAGTCGCCACGTAGGCCTGACCAAGTGACAAACCGCCATCGTTGCACGGCACGTCGCGTGGCAACAGCACTCGGAAGCCTCGTTCTGTGAGCCCTTCGGAGGCGCGTTCGAGGAGTAACGTATTCATGAAGACGCCGCCACTGAGCACGACCGTCGTTAGCCCTGTCTGCGTCCGCAATCGCTCACAGCCGCGCATAACGAGATCGCTCATTGTAACGTGAAAGGCGCCGGCGATCTCCGCGAGCGAAACACCACGCGAGCGATCCTGAAGCACGCCTTCGATCAATGGACACACATCGACCGTCCAGTCCTCCCCATCGCTGAAATCGACGGGGTAACTTCGCGTGACATGCGGATCCGCGGCCGCTTCGAGCATCATCGCTGCTTCCCCTTCGAAACGCGCCACCTGGCGAACGTCGAGTAACGACGCAACAGCATCGAAGAGACGTCCGACACTCGACGTGCGCGGCATACTGCCACCGGAGCGTGTGAGAAGCCCTGCAACAGCTGCCCATTCGCGCTCCGGCACGCTGGGGGGCCGCTCGTTAGGCACCCCATGCAACTGCGCAACATGCGCCGCCGCGCAACGCCATGGTTGCCGAGCCGCTGCATCGCCACCGGGAAGCGCCACATAGGCGAGGTGGCCACGGCGCGCGAAGCGCGCGCCATCCACGACGAGAAACTCTCCGCCCCAAATGGCACCGTCCGTCCCGAGGCCGGCGCCATCGAACACCACGCCAATGACTGGCTCGCGCTCGCCAAGCTCGGCGAGGCATGCGGCGACGTGAGCATGGTGGTGCTGCACTGCGACGCGACGCCGAACGCCAAGCTCCCGCGTGAGCTCCTCTGCCACGTGCGTGGACGCGTAATCGGGATGCAGATCGTGCGCAATCACGTCGGGCTTGATGCCAACAGTATGCAGCGTCCAGCTGACCGCCTCGCGTAAAGCCGTCCGTGCCGACAGCGTACGCAAGTCGCCGATGTGCGACGAAAGGTGCGCCTGGCCACCGCCCGTTAGGCAGATCGTGTTCTTGAGCTCCGGCCCGAGCGCGAGTGCGGCGGGACCTATGAGCGCGGGGCAAGCGATGCGCCGCGGCGCGTAACCGCGCGATCTGCGAATCGGCCGCACGGCACCAGCGCTGTAGTGCACTACGCTGTCGTCGCAGCGTACGGCAATCGCGCGATCGTGCACGAGAAAGACATCGGCGATATCGCCGAGCGCGATGCGCGCCTCCTTGTCAGCGACCACCACTGGCTCGTCGCTGCGATTCCCACTTGTCATAACGAGCGGTCGGTCAAGAGCCGCCAGAAGCAAGTGATGCAGCGGAGTCGCCGGCAGCATCAGCCCAAGTCGCTGCGCTGGTGCGACCGACGCGGCGACGTTCGCACCAGCGCGCTGCGGCAGCAGGACCACCGGTCGCTCAGGGGATTCCAGCGCAACCTGCTCAGGCTCTGAGATGGTACAGAGCGCCCGCGCAGCTATGACGTCTCGTACCATCACAGCGAATGGCTTTG
>JBQTIF010000286.1:0-1884 GCA_052388395.1 Gemmatimonadaceae bacterium
GAACCACCCTCTGGCCGGCGGCGCCGAAGAAAGTGCGTGCGCCTAGTCATCGGGAGCGCAAGCAGTCGACGGATCTGTAGAACAATGGCTCGCTCGCTCTCGCGACGAAGAGGCGACTTCCGCCGTCGCTTGCGCCGCCTAACGCTTTTCACGCAAGGTCCGCCGCAAAACGGGGAGAACGGCACGATCCTCGGGACGGTTCGCCGCAGCCTTGCTCCGGATAATGCCTTCCAGCGAGGCCACGCGCATATCATGAGCTTTGATCTGCATAACAGCCGCTCGACGGCGGAGCGACTCGAAGGATCGAATACCGTCGATCTTGGTCATGAAATCGAGCTGCATTCCGTCTCGGTCGCGCACGACGCGATACAGGCCCGACGCTGGATAGAACGGCCGCATGATCACAGCATCGAGATCGTCCGCCAACCGGCGCAGCTTCTGGAGATTCCGCGCCGTCTCGCAAAACATGAAATCGAGATCGACAGTGGTGAGTGGCGAGCCCTGAAGCGCCCCTGCGGCGTTCCCGATTAACACCGCATCAAGCTTGTGTCTGGAAAGGAGCTGCGCCACGCGCGCAAGGAGCGGTTCCGCGTTCATGTGCGATGAAAGGTAGCATAACGACAAACGGCGGGAGATTACTCCCCCGCCGTACTGACTGCGCCGTTTGCCTCGAGTTAATTCGGCGCCCGAACCCCCAATCCGCCGTAGTTCCGCCGGTGGCCGAGGCCAGGGCCCTCCGGGTTCAATACGCCTGCGATGGGGGCAATCCACTGCTTGATAGAGCCGGGGAACGGCTTGGTGCGACCGTCGCGTCCGAACGGATCCGTGTACCACACCGCCGGACCCTTCTCGTTATCGATGATGTTGCTATTGATGTCGACGAAACGCGCGACACCGTTGAAGCGCGAGCGCGGATCATCCCACGTGACGCCTGTTATCGCACCGTTGCTCGTCGACTGCTGACAGAGACCACCACGCGCGCGTTCGCCGCCGGAGCCGGTCATGTAGCAGACGTCGACGGGACGTCCCGTTACGTTAGGTGCCGCGGCATCGTAATAGCGGCTCGGCGCATCGACCTGAAAGTACGGGTTGAAGTGCGCGAGTGTGTGACCGTCCTCGGTGCGTATCGAGTTCGATGTCTCCCAGCTTTCGTGCAGGGCCGAATTGAAGTTGCTCTCGCGGTTCGGACTCACCATCATGTGACGCATCACGCAGTCGACATCGGGAATGATGCGCACGCCACCGCCGTTAGGTGAATTAACGGGCGTTGCGGGCCCGACACGGATGCGACGCCGGTCGCACGACGACTCGAACTCGCCGGGCGTTCCAACCGCCGCCATAAACGTCGTGTGCATCTCGGTCCCATCGTTGCACCTGATGTGATAGACCATCTCATGCAGGTTGTTGGTGAACGCATCCTTCGAGTGCGTCCCTTGATGGAACTTGACCAGAATGTCGCAACGGATGTCGAAGAAGCGATTGGCGAGCGACGATCCCGCATTCATTTGCACGTCGTTTTCCCACTCGAACTTATGCCCGAAGTGGTCCTCGTTGCGTGGGTTCGCCGGATCGAAGATTTCCAGCTGCTCGTTGGCGTAGCCTAACGGGATTGCGCCGACCTGGCGATACAGGTCCGACCCTCGCGGGTCGCGGCCGTGTTCGTGCCCGTACGTACAGCCGCTTTCGGCTTCAGTAGGTGGATGCCACGTTGGATACAACTTCCCGTCGGGGCCGACGGTGGAGTACTGATCGTGCTGCGCCTTGGTGCACGTCTCGCGCGCGCTCGGCGTCCACAGGCCATATGCGCGCGCGGTTCCACCCGTTGGCTGTGTGGGCGACAACGAGTAATCCGGCGAGGCGCACCCCAACAAGAGTCCGGCGATA
>JBQTIF010000287.1:0-15677 GCA_052388395.1 Gemmatimonadaceae bacterium
GTCTATCTCACCCAATCGCACCCGAAGCAGACCGAAGGCTCCGACGTGTTCGTCGGCACGTCGCTCGATCAGATGTACGCACAGCGCTTCGGCCAGGAGACGCCAATCCCGTCGCTGCAGCTCTGCATCGAGCCGGTGGATCAGGCTGGAGGTTGTGCGTACGGCTACGCCTGCGTGTACACCGATTCCATCAGCTGGGCGTCGGCGACCGAGCCGCTTCCCGTGATCCGCGATCCGCGCGTCGCATTCGAGAAGCTCTTCGGTGTGGGCGGAACGCTGGAGGAGCGCGCCACGCGACGACGCACGCGACGCAGCATCCTGGATTGGGTGGCGAGTGAACTTACGTCGCTCAAGCGCTCGTTAGGGCCGGAAGATCGCCAGCGCATGGATCGTTACCTCGAAGACATCCGTGAGGTGGAACGGCGTATCGCGCGCAGCGAGGCGCGCAACACAAGCGGCGAGCCGCGCGACCTGCCGGAAGCACCGGCTGGCGTCCCCGACTCGTTCAAGGAACACGTCGAGCTGATGTTCGATCTCCAGGCGCTCGCGTTCGCTGCCGACCTAACGCGTGTCTTTTCGTTCAAGATGGGACGCGACGGGTCCAGCCGTACGTACCCTGAAAGCGGCAGCGACAGGCCGTTCCATCCAGCGTCGCATCATGGCGGCGCGGAGCGCGGCGTGCGCGAGTTCTTCGCTATCAACAAGTATCACGTCGGCATGCTCCCGTACTTCCTCGAGCGGCTGAAGAGCGTCTCCGAAGGAGACAGCAACCTGCTCGAGAAGACGATGATCCTGTATGGGTCTCCGATGGCCGATGGCAACCTGCACAACCATCGCCGCTGCCCGCTCATCGTCCTCGGCCACGCCAACGGCAAGCTGCCGGGGAACTCGCACGTGAAGGCTCCGGACGGCACCCCCATGGCGAATGCCATGTTGAGCATGATGCACTCGTTAGGAATGGATGATGTCAAAAAGTTCGGCGATAGCACTGATTCCTTTACGCTCCTGGCCAATGATGCAGGGTAAACGTCGTGCCGTATTGATTGCCGCGGCGCTTTTCCTAACGATTGCCGCGGCTCCGCCGGAGTCTCCCATTGCCGACGCCGCGATGCGGCGCGATGCCGCAACGGTGCGTCAGCTCCTCAAGCAAGGCGCCGACGTCAACGCCGCGCAGGGTGACGGCATGACGGCGCTGCACTGGGCCGCTGTGCACGGCGATGCCGATCTGGCGCGCATGCTCGTGTATGCCGGGGCACGTAAAGAGGCAACGACACGCAACGGGACGTACACGCCGCTACACCTCGCCGCCAGGGCCGGCAGTGCGAAGGTTGTGAAAGCACTGCTCGAAGCAGGTGCGAATGCGAGTGCAGTCACAACATCTGGTGGCGCGTCCGCCTTACATCTCGCCGCTGCGCAAGGGAGTGCAGAAACGGTCGCCGCGTTGCTCCAGCACAGCGCTCACGTGAATCAAAAAGAAGGTGCGTGGGGGCAGACGCCGCTCATGTGGGCCGCAGCGTACAACCGCGTGCAAGTTGTCGAGCTTCTCGTTGCGCGTGGTGCTGACATCAAAGCGACCTCGAAAGTCGAAGACATTCCCGCGCGCGAGCGAGCTGATCGTGCCGCGAATCAGCTACGCCAAAGGCGCGTCGCTGCTCTACGAGCTGTCGATCGACCGCCAGTGCCGGCGGCTGCGAACGCCGCGTCGGCAGCGACCACCGTCGCCGCCCGCGATACCGCTCAAGCGCGACGCGACGCACAGGCCGCGCGCAATGAGCTGGAACCTTCAGGTCGGCGGCAGGCCCAGCCCGCCACACCCGCGTCCGGCACTGGTCGTCCAGCGGACAGCACGGCGCGACCGGCGGCGCAGCCAGGCGGATCACGTTTGGATTCGACGAGCGCGGCACGCGGCGGCTTGGGATACGGCGATCTGGTCGGGAACAAGGGTGGCCTAACGCCGCTGTTGTTCGCGGTGCGCCAGGGTCATACAGCTTCGGTGCTATCGCTCATCAAGGCTGGCGCCGACGTGAACCAGGTGAGCGCGGGCGATCATACGAGCCCGCTCCTCATGGCTGCGATCAATGGGCATTTCGATCTGGCGAAGAAGCTGCTCGAACACGGTGCCGATCCGAAACTCGCGAGTGACGCTGGTGCGACACCGCTCTACGCCACGATCAACGTGCAGTGGGCCCCCAAGTCGCTGTATCCACAGCCCACGGCACAAAAGCAGCAGCAGACGACGCATCTCGAGCTGATGGAGGCGCTCATCAAGGCTGGCGCTGATGTGAACGCGCGCCTCAAGAAGCACCTCTGGTACATGTCCTTCAACTTCGACTTGTTAGGCGTCAATACGACTGGCGCGGCGCCGTTCTGGCGTGCTGCCTACGGCTTGGACGTTCCCGCCATGAAGCTGCTCATCGCGCATGGCGCGGATTCCAAGATTCCTACGGTGAAGCCTGTCGGGCGGCAGCGCGGCGACGACGCCCCGGTCGAAGAAGACAGCACGAAGGGCGATCCATCGGGTCTCCCGCCGATCGAGCCTGGCGGACCTGGCGTGTATCCGATTCACGCGGCTTCTGGGGTCGGCTACGGAGAGGGCTATGCCGCGAACTCGCACATGCATGCGCCGGACGGCTGGCTCCCGGCAGTGACGTATCTCATCGAAGAGTTAGGCGCCGATGTGAATGGGCGTGATCACAACGGTTACAACGCGTTGCACCACGCGGCGGCGCGCGGAGACAACCAGTTGATCGAGTATCTGGTGTCCAAGGGGACCGATGTTATGGCGCTGAGTCGTAGGGGCCAGACAACAGCGGACATGGCCAACGGTCCGCAGCAACGCATTCCGCCGTTCCCGGCGACGATCGCGCTTTTGGAGAAGCTCGGGTCGAAAAACAGTCATAAGTGCAGGTCCTGCTAAAACCAAGAGCTCACACGGATCATTCGGATGGAACGGATAGGGGCGGAGTGATCCCGTTAGGCGAACGGCAGTTGCTCAGACGCAAGAATTGTAACGCGATCGGTATCGGCTCGCAGTGAGTTGAATTTGGCGGCTTCACAGTCCTTTAGATTCGTTTTCATCCGTCCGTTTTCGTGTGAGCTCTGCTGTTAGGCAACCGCGAATGAGGCAAAGCACGGCAACAACGCCACCGGTTCCGCCCACGCCGGTGCCACCGACGCCAGTACCCAACCCGGTGCCGCCAATGCCGACGCCGAACCCGGTACCGACACCGCCTCCAGCTCCACCATCGCCACCAGTACCGCCCGCACCACCAACGCCGGTAGCAATTCGGCGTTAGGCGCCCGCTGCGTCCATCGCAAGCCACGGAGATCCAACGTGATCAACACCAAAGCATTGTTGACTGCTCTCGCGCTAGCGAGCACGCTCACCGCCGCGCAAGGACGGCAGACTCCGGAACAGCGTGCCGAAGCGGAACGCCGGCTCCAAGTCGAGTTGCGCATGCCGCGGCCTGTCGACGCGCTCAATTCGGTGTGGATCGAAGAGCTGACGTGGATCGAAATACGTGATGCGCTCGCCGCCGGGAAAAAGACAGTGATCATTCCGACCGGCGGCATCGAGCAGAACGGCCCCTACGTCGCGACGGGCAAACACAACGTGATCCTGCGCGGGCAGTGCGAATCACTCGCGCGACGGTTAGGCAATGCGCTGTGCGCGCCGATCATCGCGTTCGTTCCCGAGGGGAACATAGAACCGCCAACAAGTCACATGCGCTATCCCGGGACGATCACCTTGCAGGATGCGACGTTCCGCGCCTTGCTCGACGACATCGCGAGCAGCTTCAAGGCGCACGGGTTCAGCGAGATCATTTTGATCGGCGACAGCGGCGGTAATCAGTCGGGGATTAAGGCGACCGCCGACGCGCTCAACGCGCGTTGGGCTGGCAAAGGTGCCGTCGCTCGGCACATCCCGGAGTATTACGACAACCGCGGGCTGATCGCCTACATGAACAACGAGTTGGGCATCAAGGAGCCTAACGACGACGGCTGGCACGATTACTACTGGATCACGGCGCTCATGATGGCTGTCGATCCAAGCGTGGTGCGCTACGACGAGCGAGTCAGAGCCGGCAAGGCGACGATCAATGGGGTGAGCATCGCGCCGAAAGAGAAGACTATCGCGGTGGGGAAGAAGATGATCGAGTGGAGAACCGATCAGACGGTGAAGGCGATTGAGAAGGCGAGAGCTTCGACGAAGGCCGGCTCCACCTAATTTCACAACTCCGCCGCGAAGCTTGGAGTCAGCGGTTGAAAGCTACGAGTCTTTGGTTAGTAGCAACTACTCACTGAAGGCTGAAGACCTGCGGCTACCGACTGCAAGCTTCGCGCAGGAGCGCCGAGTAACAGCGGAGCCGACCTCAGAGATGAACTTCCGGTTCATCCGAGAACAACTCCGTCGTTAGGTACCTCGACCCGGAATCCGGCGAGATCATCGCGACGCGCTGTCCTTCGCCCAACTCGCGCGCGACTTTGAGCGCCGCCCACACGATCGCCCCGCTCGACATCCCCACGAACAAGCCCTCCTCACTCGCCAGGCGCCGAGCGAGCGGGAAGGCGTCTTCCTCAAGCGCCGGAATGATCCGGTCGACAACCGATCGATCGAAGTTGTCTGGCACGAAGCCAGGCCCCATCCCCTGGAACTTGTGCGCGCCGCGCACGCCGCCAGACAGCACTGGTGAGCGTGCCGGCTCGACAGCAATCACTTGAATATCCGGTCGTTGTTCTTTGAGGAACCGTCCGACGCCACTGATCGTCCCTCCAGTTCCCGAGCCGTAGACAAAGGCGTCGATCCGCCCGTGCATCGACTCCCAGAGCTCTGGGCCAGTCGTCTCGTAATGAATGCGCGTGTTCGCTGGATTGCTGAACTGGTTAGGCATCCATGCGCCGATCTCATCCCGAATGCGCTCAGCTTCTTCGATGGCAGCGAGCATACGACGCTCGGGATCGGTGAGAACAAGCTCAGCGCCGTATGCACGCAGCGTGCGCCGTCGCTCATCGCTCATCGACGATGGAAGGCACAGGATCAACCGGTAGCCACGCGCCGATGCAACCTGAGCGAGCCCGATCCCGGTATTCCCTGACGTCGGCTCCACAATTACGCCGTTGGGCCGCAACACACCACGAGCTTCGGCGTCGAGGATCATGCCGAGTGCGGTGCGATCCTTGATCGAGCCGCCGGGATTCATCCCTTCGAGCTTCACCCATACTTCGGCCATCCCCGACTCGACGACACGCTCGAGGCGAACCATGGGCGTTTGGCCGATCGCGCCGTCGACGCGAGTGGCGGCGCCTTCCGGCACTGTAAGTCGTTGAACGTTGGGAGACATGAGGTTCCTGCGGGCACCCTGCTGATGATCTACCGCTGCTGCGATCCAGGGCAATAACGCTTGGTTGCGGCTTCAGCGATCGGCCGCATCTGATCATAAGCGTCGCGCAGTTGCGCGGCAGTGGTCTCGTCTCCAACGCCACGCTCGAACATTGACGCTGTTGCAGTGAGCGCTTCGTTCGCCCGCGTCGCGTTAGGGCAGTTTCGCGTCTTTTGCGAAATGACGAGGGACCCGCGTACGATCTGAAGGTTCGACGCGGCGAGCAGCCCTCGCGTATCCTCGCGCGAATCGACGCTGTCGGCGACAGAGAACAGCGCGATCGCTCGCCCCCGGATCGCGAACGCTGTGTCGGGGACGGCTCGGATCATCTGCCGGTCTTCGGCCTTTACGATCTGGGCGTACTGCAGGTACAGCGACTTGTCTCCCGGAAACCTCCTTCACCGACCGGGCGCTCTTGGAGAGGGCGCTCAACGTATCGCCGCTCAGTCGCAGCGCCTCGATGTGGCGGATGGCGTACGTCGAATCGGATCGGAACGCCACGTCCTGCCAGTCGAGGGAATCGCCTAACGTGGCTGCTTCCTTCCAGCGCGCGAGCGCGTTGTATGCGCGTAAGGCAATGCGCCTAACGCGAAGCTCCTCTTTGTGCAGGGCAGGAGCAGTTGCGCACTCTGCAGCGCACCTCGGCGTCGTGCAGGCGCAGCAGCTCTTCGGCAGCGCTCACCGCCAGGTCGAGGCTATCCGCCGCAGGTGCAGCACATACCCCCACGCCGGAGGGCGGCGCTCGAATCGGCGAGACTCCGCGCACGTACGACAGCGGCGACGATGCTCAACGAATCGCGCGCAAGAACGGCATCGGCGACACGTAAGACCGAATCCGGAGTGGTTCCGTTCATGCGCCGAGTCTCACATCGGCGGCGTAGCCCCGACCCCCCGACCCTCCCCGGATGACTTATCGAGTGATCGTTGCGTTGCTCGCGCTCGGCTGCGCACAGCCCACGCCGCTGACCAACCCTCAGCACCCCAAATTCGCGGGCGCTGCGCCCGACTCCTTCGACGTCGACATCCGCACGACCAAGGGGAGAATGTTGGTTCGTGTGCGGCGCTCCTGGTCGCCTAACGGAGCGGACCGCTTTTATGTGCTCGTGCGCAACCACTACTTCGATTCGGTCGCGTTTCATCGCACCATTCGCAACTTCGTCGCCCAATTCGGCATCCATGGCGATACAGCGGTAAGCGCAGCGTGGCGCGGGAAATCGATTCCGGACGATTCTGTACGCGCACGGAATGAACGCGGGACACTCGCCTTCGCTCGCGGCGGACCAAACACGCGTTCAGTGCAGCTCTTCTTCAATACCGTACACAACACGCCGCGGCTCGACACGCTCAACACGTTCGGCTTCCCACCCATTGGCGAGGTTGTGTTCGGTCGCGAGGTGCTCGACTCGCTCAACTGGGAGTACAGCGGTACGCGCGGGGGGCAGACCTTCCCCGGGCCCTCCCAGGACTCGCTAACGCGCCAAGGAATTCGTACCTCAGACGGTCCTTCCCGAGGCTCGACTATATCGTGACCGCCCGGCTCGCCACGCAGTGGCGTTAACGGGCGCCCCTTGCCACGCGTAATACGTCGTGCAGCTTCCGGGACAAACACTCAGCTTCTCACGGGGTTGGAATATGCGTTCGATCTTTCGCGCGTTTTCGCTCGTCGCCGTAGCGGTAACGTCCATTGCAGCACAGGGGCCTGCACCGGTACCGCTGCAGGAGTTCGAGGTCCCTTGGGGACGCCAGGGGCGACCGCGCGACCCAGCCGTTGCTCCCGATGGGTCGATCTTCTTTGTCGGCCAAGCCGGCACGGCACCGACGGGCAACTACATCGCTCGGCTCAATCCGAGCACAGGTGAGTTCAAGAAATTCGAACTCGATCCAGGCACCAATCCGCACAACTGCATCGTCGACGCGAAGGGAATGGTGTGGTATTCGGGGAACCGTAACGGAACGATCGGCAAGCTCGATCCGACCACGGGTGCCCTAACGAGATTCTCCATTCCAGATAGCACCGTGCGCGATCCGCACACGATGATCTTCGACAAGAACGGAAATATCTGGTTTACGGCACAGCAGTCGAACGCCATCGGCCATCTCGATGTCGCGACAGGGAAGTTCCGTATCGTGAAGCCGCCGCTCCCGGAGGGACGTCGCAGCACGAATCCATATGGCATCGTGATGGATTCCAGAGACCGGCCGTGGATCAACCTCTTCGCAACCAACATGGTCGCGACTGTTGATCCGGCGTCCTTCACGCTGACGACGTACCCGCTCGCGCATGAGAACACGCGCAACCGCCGCATCGCGATCACGTCGGACGATAAGATCTTCTATGTCGACTATGCCCGCGGCTACCTCGGCAAGTTCGATCCAGCAACGCAGAAGGTGAGCGAGTGGCTACTGCCGGGTGGAGAGAAGTCCCTGCCGTACGGGATGACGTCGGATGATCAGGATCGGATCTGGGTCGCCGAAACAGGTTCGCAGCCGAATCGCCTGGTGGGCTTCGATCCGAAGACCGAGAAGTTCTTTAGCGTTACGGATGTGCCGGGCGAACGGAACACGATCCGCTACATGGTCTTCGACAAGAAGGCAAAACGGATCTGGTACGGATCAGATGCGGGAATGATCGGACATGCGACGACGACGGGGATGAAATCGGTTATGTAGTCTGTAGTCGTTAGGTCTTAGCTCATAACGGGCATGTTAATAGCTAATAGCTAAGAGCTAATAGCTAATTGCTAGAGCCACCGCGACGCGGTGGCTCTAGTCGTTATGGCACCGTTCGTATGCGAGCTGCTCCTGGGTGCGCTCGTGGCCCAGCTTTTGATCGCGTTGCTTCGCAGCACGCATGGACTTCGCTTTCGTCGTCTCGGATTTGACGTACGGCGTGGAAATAAGCCGCTCGATATCGCGGCCGCCGCACGATTCGCATTGGGGGGCATCGGAGGTGGCGCTGCGTACCAGCGCCTCGAAGCGATGCTCACACGCCAGGCAGACGTACTCATAGATGGGCAAGTTGTACTCCGGTGCTCCAGGACATCTGGATGATACCACGCGCGCGCGTCCTTTCCATCGCTCCGGCCGCCCGCGCATTCCTCGTGTCCCTCGCAGCTCTCGCCGCCCCCGGGCAATTGTTGCCGGTGGTGCTGTCGTTCTCTGCGCGATTGTTGGTTACGTGACGCTACAGGGGCTTGGGTTCATCCCGGTTGCCAAGCGCTCACAGCGCATCGGGCCGTACGAAATCACCTCGATGACGTACGAGGCGTACGGCCATCGGGGGACTGGACAGTCGCTGCATTATCACGGCCCTTCGGGTCGACTTCTCGTGACGCGCGAGCTCGGTACGTTCGAACTCAATCCGCAGGACCCGTCCAGTGTGCTCTTCGAGCAGTGCTCGAACGGCGCGCGACCCGAGTGCGGCATTCACTATTTCGACGGGCGCCTAACGCGAAGCTGGAAAGTCAGCGACGAGCAAGTGATCCGTCAACCGGTTCAGCAGCCAGTGGCCTGGTCGGCGGACGGGCGTGCTGTCGTTCTTAGTGGTGAGGACCACTTGCAGATCGTGAATCTGGAGACGCCGCGCACGATCGATATGAGCGAGGCGCTCGACTTACGGGAAGGTCCGGCCGGGCGTTCCGTGCAGTTTGGCGAATGGTCGCCCGACTCGCGCAAGATCATGCTCATTGTGAGTCAATATACCGATCTGGTGCCGCCATTCATTAACGTTGCGCAAGACCTGATCGTTGCCGACGTGTATGGCGGCAGCGCGAGTTATATCGCGACGGCCGAGGGTCGCAACTGGCGCGCGCTTGGTTACCGCTGGGTTCCCGCGATCGATGGCTATGCCATCGCGACGGTGCCTAACGCGCGAGGGATAGGGTGGAAGGTGTACCGAAAGGGAATCGCGGACCTGCCGCCGGGACTGACCGCGCGGTGAGGGTTGCCTAACGAAGCGGCAATGCGAACTGCACCTGCGGTATGGGTCAAAAACGAACCGCGTTAAACGGTGCGTGTCGCGCGAGCGTTAAATGGTCTACGGCATCAAAGAGTCAACGACGTGACCGTTTCACGCCGTTGCCAGTTTAACCCGCTGTTGTAGGCGACTGTTTAACGCCTTCAGCTTTACCCATACCGCTTTTCGATCATCGGCGATGATGCACGTCGATCCGCGCCTCTGGGATGGCAAGATCGTGTTTCCCGAGTGACAGCTACTCCGTCTTTCAGGGGATGACTACCATGCCCCCTAGAGCCGCGCGCGCCGCCGGTCCCGCGGCTCAAGTCGCGACCTCGGAAGTCCTCGCGGCGCTCTCACGCGCCCTCGACCTCACCGAAGGTCAGCCGTTAGGCCATTCCGTGCGAGCATGCGTGATCGGCATGCGACTTGGGCAGACGATCGCCCTCAGCGAAGCGGAGCTGGCCGCGCTGTATTACGCCCTGCTACTGAAGGACGCAGGGTGTTCGTCGAACGCCGCGCGCATGGCGGCGCTGTATGGCAGTGACGATCAAGCCATCAAGCCGCGGCTCAAGATCGTCGATTGGGATGATCGAATGCGCGTCGCCATCGAGACGTGGCGCAATACGGGACTGAACGCCTCGTTATGGTCGCGCGTGAATTACTTCCTTGGTATCGCGCGCGAGGAGAACGTCGCGAAGGAGATCATCGCGGCGCGCTGTGAGCGTGGCGCCGATATCGCGCGCCGACTCGGCTTTCCCGAGAGCACGGTGCGAGCCATTCACTCACTCGACGAACATTGGAACGGTAAGGGATATCCGGACGGGAAGCGCGGCGATGAAATCCCGCTTCTGTCGCGCATCCTCAACGTCGCGCAGACGATCGAAGTCTTTCTGGCGCGCGACGGCGTTGATGCCGCTGTCGAAGTTTTGCTGGACCGGCGCGGACGCTGGTTCGATCCGGTACTTGTGGATCACGTGCTCGAATGGAAGCGCGACTGCGAGTGGTGGCAGTCGCTGCACAAGCCTAACGTGGAAGCCAACGTCCTGGCGCTGGAGCCGGGGCGTCGCGCGCGCACGCTGGACGAAAGCGGACTGGATGAGGTGGCACAGGCGTTTGCCGATATCATCGACGCGAAGTCGCCGTTCACTTACCGGCATTCGTCGAACGTTGCCATGTACGCCTGCGCGATTGGCGAGCGCACGGGGTTCGATCCGGAAACACTCCGGCGGACGCGGCGCGCCGGGTTGCTGCACGACATCGGGAAGGTCGGCATCTCGAATCGCATTCTGGACAAGAACGGCCCGCTCACCGCCGACGAGCGCTCGACGATTCAGAGACATCCCGAGTACACGTGGGAGATCCTGAGCCGAGTGACGGCATTCGCAAGTTTTGCTCGTCAGGCATCCTTGCACCATGAAAAGCTCGACGGTACGGGCTACCCGTGGCGCGTCGGCAGCGATGAGTTGGATCCGATGGCGCGAGCGCTCGTGGTCGCGGACATCTACGAGGCGCTGACGGCGGATCGGCCGTACCGCGCCGGAATGCAGAGCGAAGAAGCGCTGCGGATCATTGAGAGAGAGCGAGGGGCGAAGTTGGATGCGAGCGCGATAGATGCACTGGCGGCTGCGGTTCAATCGCACGGAGATAGAGAGTTGTAGAGCCAGGCCGCGCGCCCGCTGTCGGGCCGAGCTCCCGAGCAAAGCTGTGAACTGTCAGCTACCAGTCAAAGAGCTTCGAGCCAGAAGGTAACAGCGTATCCCGCGTGCGAATGGACAGGGACGCGTTAGGAGGATGACGCTATAGCGGATCGGTTTGTCATGTTTGCAACGTGCAGAATTACCGCAATCTGCTAGTGTGGCAAAAGGCTCACATTCTTACCGTTCGAATCAAGGACCTCACTGATGCTGTTGCGCGTGATCGCGCTGGGGTCGTTTCACAAGCGCGTCGTGCCTCTCTCTCGATATCATAGAACATCGCCGAAGGGTGCAAATCGCGCGTCCGATCGCGACTTCGCGAAGTTTGTCCAGGTAGCAATTGCTTCTGCGAGCGAGCTTGAGACCCAGTTGGAGTATGCACGCGACACACGAGTTCTCAAACGTCGCGATGTTAGCACGCTGCTGGTACAGGTAGTCGAAGTTCGCACGCTCTACGGTCTCTTAAAGCGGCTACGCGAACCGCCTCCCTCCAGTGACCCGGGTGACCCGGAATACCCGAGTCAGCCTAACGAATGATGATTAGGTGCGACTGGGCTCGCAGCTCTTCAACTCGCAGCCGATGGCACAAAGCTTCGCGAAGGAGTGAAGCCTGGGCGCGGGCGCGCTCTTGTTCGCGCGCATGCGTTTCGCTGTTACGAACTCCCAATCAACTGCCGTTCCCTGCGCACGACGGGCATGCTCCCCCCTCCATAATTCGACAACACCATGACCGTATACCCGCGCTGCAGGAACATATCGAGATTCGCGCTGATGCCAGGGAATCCCCCCGAGTGCCCGACGATCCGTCCGCCGTCGAAGATCCCGAAGCCATATCCATAGTTAGGCGATGTCAGTTCCGGTTTCGCTGTCGTTAGGGTAACGAAGGCGCTTCGCTTGAGCAGCTTCCCGGAGCGCAAAGCTACGTCGAAACGCAGTAGATCTTCTACGGTAGAGTAGCCGCCACCGGCTGGCCCGCCCTTCACGACATGCATGAAGATGTTATTGCGCCAGCGCGGCCCCGCCCTCGTGTTCTCGCGCTGATAACCCACAGCAAGGTTCGGTTACGTAGTCCAGCTCGTACGCATCGGTATTGATCATCCCGGCCGGCTTGTAAATGTTCTTCGCGCACGTAGTCGAAATAACTCTGCTTCGTCGCGGCTTCGATCACTTTGCCTGCGACCAACATCCCGGTATTGTTGTACGCCCAGCGCGTTCCTGGCTCGAACTGCAGCTCCTCTTTGTTCGCGAAGGTCATGAAGTCATCAACGCTGCGAAATCGCGCGCGTGATGCGGTGTCCCATTCGTCGACGAAGTAGCTACCGAGGCCTGACGTGTGCGACAGCAGGTGTTTGATGCGAACCTTGTCGCCCGCGTCACCTTTGAGCCCTCCCGGCACCCATTTCGATACGGGGTCGTCAAATGAAAGCACGCCGCGTTCCACGAGCTGCGCGATCGCAACGGCTGTCACCATCTTGTTCATGGAGCCGAGGTTGAACTTCGTGTCGACCTTGTTAGGCACATTGAAGTTCTTGTCCGCGATGCCGTATGCGGCAGACCACAGCGTCTTGCCGTCTTTCGCAATGAGTACCGCGCCCGAAAAGCTGTCTGCCTGCGCCAGACGTTCCACGTGCGCTTTGAGCTCAGCGACCGGGTCCGGACGCACGGGCTGGCAAACGATCGCACGAGCGGCGATCGAGAGCATGAACAAGGTGGCGATTAGCGGCCGCGATTGGTGCATGGTTCTCCCTGAAGACGACAACTGAGTTCGTCACATGCTCCGGCGCGACCGTTTATTCCCGAGCTTTGCGGCAGGGCGTGGCTCAGCGCGAGGCCAGCCTTGCTCGTAGTCATGGAGAGATGTAGCCTGCAAGCTCGCCCCTTTCAGCGACGTCCTATGCCCACGTACACCCTTCGGGTCAACGGCCAGACGCGCGAAGTCAACGTCGACGCCGACACCAGACTGCTCTGGGTCCTCCGTGACATCCTTGGCCTCACTGGCACCAAATACGGCTGCGGCATCGCCCAGTGCGGGTCGTGCACCGTGCATGTGAACGGTCGAGCCACTCGCTCATGCACGCTGCAAGTCGCGCAGGTCGCAGACCGCGCGATCACCACGATCGAAGGGTTGTCGCCTAACGCGACGCACGCCGTGCAGCGCGCCTGGATTGCGGAAGACGTACCGCAGTGTGGCTACTGTCAGTCCGGGCAGGTCATGACAGCAGCGGCGCTGCTCGCGTCCAACAAGTCGCCCAGTGATGCGGACATCGACAGCGCCATGGACGGGCTGATCTGTCGTTGCGGGACATATGACAGGATCCGTCGCGCGATTCACCGCGCGGCCAGGGAGGTCTGAGCCATGATCAGTCCTACTCAGGTGGATCGTCGCGAGTTCATCAAGCTCGGCGCGCTTGCCGGCGGCGGCTTACTCCTCGCGATTTACGCTCCGCACCAGCAGGCTGACGCTGCAGCGTCGTTTCAGCCTAACGCATTTCTGCGCGTCGATCCGTCGGGTGACATAACGATCACCGTCGCGCGCTCGGACATGGGGCAGGGGGTGCGCACGGCGCTTCCGATGATTGTTGCAGAAGAGCTGGACGCAGACTGGAGCAAAGTGCGCGTCACGCAGGCCGACGCGCATGCGGATCGCTATGGCCGCATGATGACCGTCGGCAGCACCAGCGTTCGCAACGGCGCGTGGTTGCCATTACGTCGTGCAGGCGCCGCGGCGCGCGAGATGCTGGTTGCGGCCGCCGCTGCTCGCTGGAGCGTAAATGCTGCCGAGCTGCGCACCGAGAAAGCCAAAGTTTATCATGACGCCACACGCCGTTCGGCGACGTACGGCGAGCTCGCCGAGTCTGCCGCTGGCCTAACGGTCCCGGCGCAACCCAAGTTGAAAGATCCGAGCAAGTTCACGCTGATCGGGACGAGTCCTCCGCAGTTCGATACGCCCGACAAGGTGAGCGGTCGCGCGAATTACGGCATCGATGCCCGTGTTCCGGGGATGCTCTTCGCCACGGTGGTGCATCCACCAGTGTTCGGCAGCAAGGTCAAGTCATTCGACGCAACAAAAGCCAAGGCCGTGTCCGGCGTTAGGCATGTACTGCAGGTCTCGTCAGGCGTTGCCGTCGTCGCCGATCACACATGGGCCGCGCTCAAGGGGGCTGACGCCCTTACGATCGAATACGAGAATGCAAGCTTCACAATGAGCAGTGCCGACATCTACCGCAGCTTCGCCGAGCTGGCGGATAAGCCGGGGGCTGAGGCGCGTCGCGTCGGCGACGCCGCGGCCGTTCTCGCGCGAGCTGCCACGCGGGTGCAGTCGACATACGAAGCGCCGTACCTCGCGCACGCCACTATGGAGCCGATGAACTGCACGGCGCACGTGCACGCTGATCGTGTCGAGATCTGGGCCCCAACGCAGAATCCACAAGGGACGCAATCGACTGCTGCTCGGCTCACTGGAGTTCCCGCCGCGAACGTAACAGTGCACGTACAGTTGTTAGGCTGCGGTTGGGGACGTCGCAGTCGCACGGACTTTGTGGAAGACGCCGTGGAGACTTCCAAGGCCGTCGGCACACCGGTGCAAGTGCTCTGGACGCGCGAAGAGGACATGCAGCATGACTTCTACCGCCCAGCGGCTCACGTTAGGCTCGCAGGGGGATTGGACGCAGCAGGCAAGCTCACGGCTATGACTGTGCGTGTTGCGGCACAACCGATCAGCGGCGGCGGCAACATCGATGGCCCGGCGGTCGCGTCGATTGCAGATACTCCCTATACGATCCCGAACTACCTCGTTGAATACTGCCGCGCCACGAACAATGTGCCGGTCGGCTACTGGCGCTCGGTCGGGCCATCGCAAAACACTTTCATATTTGAAAGCTTCATCGACGAGCTGGCGCACGCGGCGAAGCGCGATCCCGTGGAGTTCCGGCGCGAGCTACTCGTGAACGATGCGCGTATGCTCAATGTGCTGAACGTTGCAGCCGAACGCGCCAAGTGGGGATCGCCGCTTCCGGCAGGTCGCGCACGTGGCATCGCGCTTGTGGATGACAAAGGCGGACGCGTCGCTGAGGTTGCCGAAGTATCCCTAACGGGCGGCCAGATTCGCGCACACAAGGTCACGCTCGTCGCCGATTGTGGGCAGATCATCCACTCCGGGATCGTGCAAGGGCAGATGAGCGGGTCGGTGGTCGCAGGCCTAACGGCGGCGCTGTATGGTGAGATCACGATCGAAGGCGGACGTGTGAAGCAGTCAAACTTCCGCGACTATCGCATGTTGCGCATCGATGAGATGCCGGAGATCGATGTGCACATCGTGAAGAGCACGGAGGAACCGGGCGGTGTCGGTGAACCCGGTGTCCCACCGATCGCGGCGGCGATGGCGAATGCGCTGTTCACGCTGACCGGCGTTCGCGCGAACCGACTTCCGCTGCGTCCGAGCGATTTCGGGCCGGTAGGCACTCGTTAGGAGCTCACAGCAGCTTCTCGTGCCGGTTCGCGCGGGAGACCAGGCCGTCGAGCGTCCGCTTCGCGCGCTGGAGCCGATGGATGGCGCGCGTTTGCGCTGGGTCTCATCCACGGTGAGCACAGGGCGCGGTTCACAAGCTCCTCATCGAGCTCCCACCGCCGTCGTGGTCAGCATGA
>JBQTIF010000288.1:0-4949 GCA_052388395.1 Gemmatimonadaceae bacterium
CAGCATCCACGAGACGCGCCAGCTCCGAAAGATTCACGAATACTAGTCTAGCCGTCAGACTTATTTGTGGCAAGTGCGCGCCTTCCGCGCAGCCTCGCCTGCATGGCTGGCAACGTGCGTCTCTCGAAGCGAGTGCCGACCGCCGTGTCGCCCCTGCTGCAGGTGCGATCATTAACCCGCACGATCAATCACAGAGCGCTAGGCGCTAGCAGGCACATCCTCGAGGGTCTGGCGTGTCGCTAACGGGCAACATCCGTCGATCTGATTGTCAGAATGGCGCCCACCGCGGAACCGATCGATTGGCATGAAAAGTTCTTGTGAGCGGCGCGCCACGTGTACACAAGAGCGTTGAACTCCTTGCCCACATTTGGGGGAATGGTCATGCGCAGCACTACCAAGGCCGTCACGATCACTCCCGCCGTTCATCGCAGGATTCTCGAGTTCTTGAACACAGCGAGCCGACCTGCGGATCTGATGTACCTGCCTCGCGGCATCAGAGATCAGCGTCCATCTAATGGGGAGCCGCGCGGTTCAGACGGAAGGCGGAGGCTCATCAGCGAGCAGCTTGCCAAGGAAATCCTGGAGGTCCGTGACCACACCGGTCCGTTCGGTTTTGGGAATCTCGATCAAATGGTAATTGAGTTTGAGGGCATGATCGACGATTACCTCGACGACCTCGCCGAGGGTTTTGGTGCGCAGACAATGGGCGTTTGGCAATCGTTGCGCTACGACACTCAGCACTCTGATGGGAGCAGCGTCGATGTGGCACATGCTGCCATGCTGCACACCGGGAAGGTGCTGTTCATTCCCGCGGACTATAAGAACAAGGGCTGGCCAACGCCGATCTGGGATCCTTCAGATGAAGTGAACCCGCAGTTCGAATACCCGCAGACGAATCCGGATTACGCGTTGTTCTGCAGCGGGCACTCATTCCTGTCGGACGGCAGACTGCTCGTGCTCGGCGGCGGTGGTGATATCGATGTTACGCCTGATGCGCGCTGGGGCTTCCTGTTCGATCCCGGTCAACGGAAATGGACTCGCACAGCCGGAGCGATGAGCGAATACCGCTGGTATCCGACTGCGGTGACGTTAGGCGACCACCGAGTGCTGGTGACGTGCGGCAATGGTAACGGCACGATGCAGGCCTATATCGAAAAAACGGGATTCTTCGAAGACTTCGACGGGGACACCGAGAACTTTCCGCATCTATACCCCGGTCTGCACTTGCTCCCGGACACCCGAATCTTCTACTCGCGCACCGGTTGGGGGAGAGCGGGCGATCAAGAGGTCGGTGCGCACGACAGCTCCGGGTACTACGAGTTTGAACCACCGCTGGCTGGATCGCAGGACGGAACTTGGAATCCCATCACGCCATCCTTCGTGCATCGCGCTAGAGGGATGTCCGTGCAGCTCCTCGAGCCTAATCGCGTGCGAGTGCTCGTTGTCGGTGGGGCGTATGGCGACGATACATACGAGCTCATTGATGTGACGAACCTCTCGGCTACGTCATCGTGGAGCATGCCCGCTCCGATGCCCGACGGACAGGGACGCCGACAATGCAACGCAGTTCTGCTTCCCGACGGCACGGTGTTCTTAAGCGGCGGACTTGGTGCGCAGTTTGGTATCTCCGCGCTTTTCGATCCGTCCACGGATAAATGGTCGCCGATGGCGGCGCTTCCGTCGCTTCGCGTTAGGCAGTACCACTCGTTTGCACTGCTCCTCCCGAACGCGAAGGTGCTCTCGGCTGGCGGCGATGGCCATCCGGAGATGGAGATCTTCAGCCCCCCGTATCTTTTCAAAGGGCAGCAGCCGGTCATCCGTGGCTGTCCGAATGAAGTGCACCACGGCGCGACGTTCACGGTCCTCACACCGGATGAGCCGAACATCACCTCTGTTGTGCTGGTTCGCCCGATGGCCGTTACGCACCAGACGGATACGGAGCAGCGCGTCATTTCCCTGGCCTTTACACACAGTCCTGGCACCGACCAACTGATCGTCACCGCTCCGGGCGCGGAGTATCCGCATTCCATTGCGCCCCCGGGCTACTACATGCTCTTCATCCTGAATGCCAAAGGGGTTCCGTCACTTGCAAGCTGGATCCGGTTGGTTTCACCGACAGTCCTGAAGGTCCTGGACCGAACGCCCATCGCTTCCCACAAGCGCAACGACGATCACATGGAGCTGTGGCTGGTCGACGCGTTTGGCGTGCTGCGCGGCAACTGGTGGAACGGCGACTGGCACGACTGGTATTCGCTGCCTAACGCGATCCTGTTTCCACCGCGTGCGCATGTCGCGGCACTCGGCCGTAATGACGATCACATGGAGATCTTCGCGATCGCGAACGACGGCCAGCTGCATCACAATTGGTGGGATGGTGAATGGCGCGGATGGAATTCCCTCGGCGCGCCTAACATTCCCGGAATTCCTGCTGCACTGGTTCCCGGCTCACCACTCGCAGTGCGATCGCGATTCGAAGATCACATGGAAGTGTGGGTCGTCGCCGCGGACGGACAAGTGTATGGAAACTGGTGGGACGGTAATTGGCGAGGTTGGTACATGATCCCCGGCGCTTTATTTGCGCCCGGTGCACCGCTCACGTCGCATTCGCGGAACGACGATCACATGGAGCTTTGGGGCATCGACGCAGACGGCATGTTGCGAGGAAACTGGTGGGACGGCGGCTGGCATACCTGGTACCCGCTTCCGACACCACCTCAGTTCCATTTGAAGCCTGGCGGTTACGTGGCAATGTTAGGTCGCAACGACGATCACATGGAACTGTGGAGCGTGGGGACTGACGATCGTCTGCACGGCATCTGGTGGGATGGGAACTGGCAACCGTGGTACACGCTCGACGGTCCATTCTCGTTTGCGGCCGGCGCCCCGTTAGGCGCCAATTCCCGCAACGACGATTACATGGAAGTCTGGGCGGTCGGCGATGACAACGTACTGCACGGCATCTGGTGGAACGGTTCCTGGGAGCCGTGGTACTCGTTAGGCCAGATCCAGATACCTCGCGCAACGCCGCTCGCCGCGTTGTCGCGCAACGACGATCACATGGAGGTGTGGGCAGCCGCCCCTATCGACCCGGCACAACAAGACTTCAAGGTGCACGGTGTCTGGTGGAACGGCACCTGGAATCCGTTCTATCGACTCGACTAAAGGCGCTGGGGTCGGATCTTGAAATACGTGTCCTATCGCACGCACTCGCGGACCATTTTCACGCCGCGTGAAAATGCTTCGCCGAAGCGTGGTTTAGGACACGTATTTCAAGATCCGACCCCAGACCTGAGCCAGCTTTACTCGTCGCGCAGCGCGTGCGACGGATCCACTAGGCTCGCACGACGAGCGGGGAAATAGGACGCCACCGCCGCGACTGCCAGCAGGACTCCCGCGACGCCGGCGAACGTGATGGGGTCCATGCTGCTCACCCCGACGAGGTAGCTGCTCACGACTCGAGTCAGCGCCGCGGACACGCCGAGTCCGAGCACGACGCCGATCGCTGCCAAAACCATTCCTTGTCCGAGGATGATCCGCAACACGTCACGGTCGCTCGCGCCGAGGGCAACGCGCACGCCCATCTCTCGCGTTCGCTGTCGCGCCGAATACGAAATCACGCCGTAGAGGCCCAGTGATGCGAGCACGAGTGCCAAGCCGGCGAAGGTGCCGCTGAGCGCGAGCAGGAATCTGTTCTGCGCCATCGACCTGGTCACCCACGACTCGAGCGTAGTGAGCTCGTCGACTGGAACTTCGGGATCCAAAGAGCTGACGGCACTCCTGATCTGCGCGATCAGGCTAGTGGAAGCAACCGTCGTGCGCACAACGAATGTGAGCGGTAGAAACGACTGGAACACGTACGGCATATAGATCGTCTCGCGGCCGTCCGCCGCGAGCGAAGCCGATTTGACGTTTGCCACCACGCCGACGATGGTCACGGGCAAACGCTCCAACGAGAAGGTCTGCTCGTTGAAATGATCGACCACGATCTGCGCTCCGACCGGGTTCGTCGCACCGAAGACGCGCTTGGCGAACTTCGCGTCGACGATCGCGACATCTAGCGCCTGATCTTCATTATCACTCCGACCGAACAGGCGCCCTGAAACGAGCTGGATGCTCATCGCTTCGAAGTATCCCGGCAACACGGCTTTGTAGTCCGCCTTGTTTGCCTGGTAGACGTTGTCCGCATCGCCGATGCGGCCGTAGGAGCCGACCGAATACTGCTCGCCGCCGGCGAGTGGCAGCGGTGTCACGCCGCCCACGGCTTCGACCCCGGGGATCGCGGCCAGACGTTCGCCGAGCTGGTTGGCGAAGTTCGCCCGCGATTGCGTCGTTAGGTATTTCAGAAACTGAAGCGGCGCGTTGAACGTGACGACGTTCTGCGCATCGAATCCGGGATTTACTTTCTGCAGCTGAGCAAAGCTGCGCACCATCAGCCCGGCGCCGATCAGCAGCACAAGCGAGAGTGCCACCTCGCTCGCGACCAGCACTGTGCGCAGCTTGTTGCCGCGAACACCGCCGCTATCGCTGCCGCGTTCGCGGAGTCCGTCGGCCAGATTCCCGCGGACCGCATGCAACGCCGGCGCCAGTCCGAACACAATGGCTGCCACGAAGCTCACGCCGGCTGCGAAGGCGAGAGCACGCGCGTCGATCGCCACGCTCGCGATCCGCGGCAGATTCGCGGGACTGAGCGCTTTGATGACGCCGATGCCCTGCCACGCGAGCAGAAGCCCAAGGACCGCGCCGCCGGTAGCAAGCACCAGGCTCTCCGTGAGCATCTGTGCCACGATACGACCGCGCCCACTACCGACCGCCGCGCGCACAGCAATCTCACGGCCGCGCTCGGTCGCCCTAACGAGGAGCAAGTTCGCGATGTTGGCGCACGCGATCAGCAACACGAAACCGACCGCGCCCAAAAGCGCGAGCAGCGCGGGCCGCGCGTGATTCACCAC
>JBQTIF010000289.1:0-24323 GCA_052388395.1 Gemmatimonadaceae bacterium
TCATGACGTTGATGACGCCCGATTGACGGAGATCGGTACGCAGCGCTTCGGCGACAGTTGAACCGAGCGTGGAATCGCCGGCGGGGCCGGCAAAGTCGGCGATCACCAGCGTTTCGCCTGCGCCAAGCTTCCCAGCGGCCATGAGGGATCCCGCCGGGCCGATGCCTAACGCGCGAAGGAGCATATAGCCGATGACGCTGAGCACAAAGGCCGCGACCGTCATGCCGCCGGCGATCCAGATCCGGCGCCAGCTCAAGTGCGGACCGGCCTTGACAGCAAGCGTGGTCAGCGCGTTCTGCTGTGACGGCGAACGCCCCGGTGTGAAGTGCGGCGTGTCAGCACCGACTCGCTGGACGTACCATGTCAGCGCGATCATTGGCGCTCCAGCGAGCATAACGCCTAACGCACCAGGAAGGACCCATTCTGGCAGGCCGATGGCGCTCGTCGCCGCCCACGCCGTCAGCGCGACCAGCGACGCTGCGCCGGCCCACACCGCGAGCGCGCGGCCGAGCCGTATGTGGCTGCCGAACAGGATTGCCGGGGCAGCGTCCGTGGCGCCGCTCGACGTCACAGTCTCGAGCACGCGCACGATATCGCTCGCGCTCTGCGGCCGGTTATTCGGTTCTTTTTCGAGACAGCGCATAACGAGCGCCGCCAGTATCGGCGGTGTATCTCCGCGCAACTCCGCCACCGGGCGCGGGATCTCGCTGAAGTGCGCACTGACGATCTTGGCGGGGGCCGTCCCGGTGAACGGGGGACGCCCAGTCAACAACTCATACGCCATCGCACCGAAGGAATAGATGTCGGAGCGCTGATCGAGGTTGGGGTCGCCGGCCGCCTGCTCGGGCGGCATGTACGCTGGCGTGCCTAACGTGGTTCCTGCCATCGTGAGCGTGGAGCTGTCACCACTAGTGCGCGCGGCGTTGATAGCCTTGGCGATGCCAAAGTCAGTGACGGTCGCGCTGCTGCCAGCCAGCAGCACGTTATCGGGCTTGATGTCGCGATGCACGACTCCGCGCTCGTGCGCGAACTCCAGCGCACGGGCGACGTCGCGCAGAATAGCGATGATCTCGACCATGCCTAACGCCCCGCGGCCGAGTCGCTGCCGTAGCGATTCGCCGTCGACATACGGCATTGTGAACCACGGGAGACCATTCGCGTCGCCTGTTGCAAGGACCGGGACGATGTGCGGATGTTGCAGCCCGGCCGCGAGCAGCACCTCGCGTTTGAAGCGCTCGATCGAGATGCCGGCGAGCAGCTCGGGGGCAAGGACTTTGATGACGACGCGGCGAGCAAGTGCCGCTTCGATCGCGACGAATGTGCGCGACATGCCGCCGCCGCCGAGCTCGCGCTCGATACTATAGGCACTACCTAACGAGGCCTCGAGCTGTGCGCGGGGATCCATTTGGGCCTAACGTGGCCTCACCCTCTGCGCCAGCGCAGCGCGGCCAGGCGTTCTCGCACTTCCCGAACTTTGGGTTGCAGCTCGAGATCGGCATCCTTCCACAGCTCCAGGAACTGCGCGTAGTGGGATTCGGCCTTGGCTGTGTCACCTTTCAACACATACAGCTCGCCCAGGCGCTTATGCGTACCTGCGAGGAACATGCTCTGGCTCTCGCCATAAAGCTCCGGCTTGGCGATGAACTCCTCATAGTGAACAATGGCGGAATCGCCCTGCGCGGCCAGATCAAATGCGTCCGCGCTGGCCACCGTTGCCAAAGGCTCCCAGAAGCCAACGATTCCGGGACTCGCCTCTTGGAATGCGCGCGCGGCGTCTTCGTATCGCGCAACTGACATCGCGTGCCATGCGCGCTGGAAGCTGCGGTGCGCCTCGTTATTCAAGAGACCGAGTTGCGGAAGGTCTGCTTCTAAACCGCTAAGCGCCTCACGCGCTAGCTGCGCATCGCGCATAGAGGCCGCGACAATCGCGAGCTCGTGCCATGGCCGCGAGGCCGTGGGAATCTCTGCCATTGGCGTGATCGCAAGCGCTCGACGTACGATCCCGCGCGCGCGCGCCGTATCCTGGTAGAAGAGCGCAACGCCTAACGCGGAGTCGATGGCGCTGAGCAGCGGCCGATCGGCTCCTTTTGTCACCCGATAGATTGCCTGGTGACCCTCTGCCCGCCATCGCAACGCTTCGCGAATTTTGCCGCGCAGCATCGCCGATGCTGCGAGGCTCCATGCGGAACGCGAGCCTTGGCGCTGACTGCGCGCCACTCGCTGTGTGGCTCGCGCGATGGAGTCGGCAGCGCGCAAGTTGCTGCGGGCCCACTGAGTCACCCATGCGCCTTCCCAGAGGTCTTCGTGATTCGGGAAGCGGCGCTGAAAGGCGACGTGTGTCGATTCGGCTGCCGCGATCTTCCCCTGGCGGACTTGGGCCAAGATGAGATTGTTGAAAGTGAGGCCAAATGGCCGCTTGATCTCGATAGCCGCTCGATAGCGCTCCTCCGCTTTTGCCCAATCCTTCTTTTGTACGAAACTCACACCAGAGTTATTGAGCGCGGTCATATGATCGGGCTCGCGTTCGAGAATCGCGTCGTACGCTTCGATCGCGCGATCGAGGTTCGGCTCCGGTCCGTTCTGATAGTAGTACGCCTCGGTGAGCAAGCGCTCGTTCTCGCTGAGTCGCTCGCGATGACGGAAGGCGCGAGTCGCTGCGGCCATCTGTCGCGGACGATCGGTCCGCAGGTTTCCCACGACAGCTGCGATTTTGCGCCACCCCATCGCGAAGGCTGTGTCGATCGCGACCGCCTCCTCGAGCAGCGCCAGCCCGCGTGCTGTATTCCCCAGCTCGTCGGTGTAGCGGATCCCCTCGACGTATTTGCGCAGTGCGGGAAGGGACGGCGTGCTCACGCGCTCCAAGGACTGAGCGTCGCGGATATCCTTGAGCGACTCGCCAACTTTGCCTCGGATCTCGCGCGAAAGCTTGCCTAACGAGGTGATCAGCGAGTTCTCGTCCGCGGCCTCCTGCCGGAATGTGGCCAATTCCGTACCGTCGAGCGTGGCGACGAGCCGGCTGGAGATGACGTAGCTATCGCCCAGCTTGACGATGTCGCCATCGATCACCGCTTTGGCACCTTCGCGCGTGGCAATCTCACGGGCGAGATCGTAATGCACGGCGCTTTCGATCGGGCGCTGCATCAGCCGCAGGATATCACGCACTGTGGCCCGACTCATCACCTTGAAGGCGCTGGACTGGCCCAGATCCGTGCGCAGTGCCTCGCCGACGGTCACGCCGAGGGTGGTGTCCCGAGGGGGCCCACGAAAATCCGCGACGACAAGAGTACCGCCCGCATCCAACTTGCCCGCCGCCATGAGCGATCCGACCGGCCCGATGCCTAACGCGCGCATCACCATAAAGCCGATCACGAGCGCGACGAAGGCGGCCACGGCGATCGCGCCGCCCAGCCACGTGCGGCGCCAGGAAAAATGCGGACTCGCCTTGATGGCGAGCGACGCAATCGTCCCATGTCCGGACTCGGAGCCGCCCGGGGTGTAGGCCGGGGTGGCCGTGAACGCGCGGCGTACGGTCCGCTGGATGTACCACGTCGCCAGAATCACCGGCAAACCGGCGAGCATGATGCCTAACGAGCCTGGGAAGACCCAGTCCGGGATGCCAATCGTCGCGGTTGCGGCCCAGGCCGTGAGTGTCACGAGCGCCGTCGCCGTACCCCACAACGACAGCGCGCGCCCAAGACGGATGTGGCCTCCGAGAAGGATCGCGGGCGCGGCATCCATCGCGCCGCTCGACACCACGCTATCGAGCACACGCATGAGCTCTGTGGCGGTCTGTGGCCGCCGCGCTAGATCCTTTTCCAGACAGCGCATCACGACTTCGGCCAGCGCGCTCGGCGTATCCGCGCGCAGCTCCGTGATCGCTCGCGGTGTCTCGGTAAAATGTGCGCCGATAACCTTGGCTGTCGCACCGATGAACGGAGGTCGACCAGCCAGCATCTCGTACGCCATCGCGCCGTACGAGTAGATGTCTGAACGCTGGTCGACGTCGGGATCACCGCCGGCCTGTTCCGGTGCCATGTACGCCGGTGTGCCGATCACTTGCCCCGTCACCGTTAGAGCCGTTCGCTGGCTCCCATCGGTCCGTGCCGCGGTGATAGCCTTTGCGATGCCGAAGTCGGTGACTGTGGCGCTGCTTCCCGCGAGCAACACGTTGTCCGGCTTGATGTCGCGATGCACGACGCCGTGACTGTGCGCGAACTCCAGCGCGCGCGCCACGTCCTTGAGAAGCCCGACGATCTCGCCGATGCGAAGCGGCCCACGTGCGAGTCGGACGCGGAGCGACTCTCCCTCCACGTACGGCATCGTGAACCACGGCAGTCCCGCGGCGTCACCCGCCGTTAACACCGGAACGACGTGGGGATGCTGCAGACGTGCCGCCAGCAAAACTTCGCGCTTGAATCGGTCTACCGAGATGCCGGCGAGTAGCTCGGGCGCGAGGACTTTCACGACGACTTTTCGCGACAGCGACAGCTCGGTCGCGAGGTAGGTGCGCGACATTCCGCCGCCGCCTAGCTCGCGCTCGAGGGTGTACGCGGACCCTAACGCAGACTGCAGTTGCTCGCGCGGATCGGTCATCAGACTAGGAGGCGCGTGTGCAAAGGCGAGACCCGGTGATCACCGGCGGCCATCAAAGTAGTCTCTTGCACCCGGAGCAGCCATATCGTTCTGTGTAAATGACTTAGGGCCGTCATGCGCGTTCTTGATAGGGCGCGCGGTCGTTTGCGACGCATCGCTGACACGAGCTGATAGGTTGCGGTGGACGTTGGGCCATCCTCGGACCGCTGCCGCCAATCACTTATGGGGCTCCACCTCTGTTATGAGCTGCGGCTACCGGCTGAAAGCGCCGAGGCTGCCGTGGTCGCTCAATTGTCCGCGGCCCGCGAGCGAGCGCTCAAGCTCCCGTTCCTCGCCGTGTCCGACATCATCCGCCTAACGGCAGATGACCTCGCCGAACTACCTCGACTCAACGGTTTGGCTTTCACGCGTCTGGAAGACGTTCCGCACATCACCGCCATCTTCTCACGCGAGGAGCTGTATGCGCGGACGCTCGGCGTCGAACGCTTTCGCTGCGACGGAAATGACGTGTACGAGGCTGTTCACGTCCCACACGACCTCACATCAGTCGCGTATGGCTTCGGCGTCCTCGTTGGTCCGGGGAGCGAACCCGCAGCGTTAGGCGCCGTACAGCTCAGGCTTCCCGGTGGTCAAGCATCGAGCTGGTTCTGGCACTGCTGCTGCAAAACGCAGTATGCGTCCGCGCACGGTGACGACAACTTGTTGCTCTGTCATCGCGCACTTGTCGATCTGCTCGAAGCGGCGCGCTCGCTGGGCTTTGAGCTCGAAGTACGCGACGAAACAGGGTACTGGGAGTCCCGCGATCCTCAACATCTTGTTGCCTCGGTGCAGCGCATGAACCAGCTCATCGCGCACTTCGCGGGGACGTTTACCGATGCTGCACGCGACGTCGGTCACGACAGCCGCAGCATCCAGGCGGAGATCTTCCGGCATCCCGATTTCGAGCGGCTGGAAATGGGCCCAACAGGTCGAGACACGTAGTGGAGTCTACCCTCCGTAGTCCCTTGCACAAGGTAGCTTCTAGAAGCTACCTTGTTCTCATGCGCACCGTGGGTCTGAAAGTGCTCAAGAATCGTCTCAGCGAATACATTCGGATCGTGGCGGGCGGCGAGACGGTTCTTGTTACCGATCGCGACCGCGTGGTCGCCGAACTGCGTCCGCCGCAGGGCCGGGGCCCTCTCACGTCGGATGCGCTCTTGGCTGAGGCGATGCGGCAAGGATGGCTATCGGCGCCGTTAGTTGTACGCGAGGGGCCGCCGCCCCGCGCACCAGTCGCGCCGCTGGCACAACTTCTTCGCGAGCTGCATGACGATCGGGAGGAGCGCTGATCTACTTGGACACCTCGGTCGCGCTCGCACATCTGCTCGCCGAGGACCAACATCCGCCGCACACGTTGTGGGATGAGACGCTGGTGAGCAGCAGGCTATTGGAGTATGAGCTGTGGAATCGCCTGCACGCTCGCGGTTTGGGAACTTCGCATGGAGAGCACGCTCGCGAGCTGCTTCAGCGCGTAGCTCTGCTTGAGCTTGCACCGCCGGTGCTGGCTCGCGCACTGGAGCCATTCCCTGTTGCCGTCCGGACGCTGGATGCGTTGCACCTCGCATCCATAGAGTTCCTGCGCGCACAGCGACAGGACGTGTCGCTGGCGAGCTACGATGCGCGACTCGTCTCAGCCGCGCGTAAACTGCGAGTCTCGCTTTTTGTGCTCTAGCACACGTGAAGGCGGGTCCGCAATCGGCGACGTTGCCCTAACGAGCGCTACGCCGTCATCTCACAATGAGTCGCAACCTCTCAGGTTTCGAGCTGGCGCTCGGCGGCGGCGTACTGGCGCTTGGTGCGTTCGTCGGCGCGCTCGTGATCGCGTCGAACCGGGGTGCCCTCAAACAGGCCACGGGTCTTTCAGCGGCTGACAGTATCTACATCGCTGCACAGTATCAGCAGCGGCTCGCGACACGCGATCACGCGTACCTCGCGCCGAAGTGGCTGACACAGGTGCACATCGCGCGTTTGCAACACGCAGCAGCGCTGCGCACAGACGCTAGCGATGCGACCGTGATTTCAAAGGATTCGGTTGATGCAGTGCTGACTGGAGCCGCCGGTAGCTATCTCGCAACGATGCTTGAAGAGGACGGCGGCGTGGTGTCGCGGTGGCGTCGCGGTGAGCAGCCAATCCGCGTGTGGGTCCAGACGTACTCTTCGGAGCCAGGATTCACGACGGAGATGATCGGGCCCGCGAAGCGAGGGTTCTCAGTATGGAATGAGCTTGACCTCGGTGTGCAGTTCGACATTGTGGAGGACTCGACGATCGCGGACGTTCACGTCACATGGGCCGCGGTAATGTCGCGCAGCGAGACTGTTGGTGCCACGTTCCGCATAACGAATGGCGAAGGCTGGATTGTCCTGGCGCACGTCATTCTGTCGACAGCGCGGGACATCTATACCGTTCAGAACGCGGTGCGCCACGAGGCGGGTCACGTACTCGGCCTGGGTCATTCGCCTAACGCGGAAGATATCATGACCGCTGCATCGGAGGGTCGCATGTACAAACTCAGCGAAGCCGACGCGCGCACAGCGGCGCTGCTTTACCGGTTGCCTGTCGGCGTGGTGCGCCGCTGAAATCTTCAAAGCGGCAGCGCAGGTTCTCGCAGGAACTGGCGCAGATGCACGTAGTCTGCTGCACGGGTCAATCTGCGTCCGTTTCTGCGTGCATCGGCGCTGTCGCTTCTACGGAATCGGCTGCGACGCAGAGGTAAGTGCCCTCGTTAGGCGGTACAGAAACTCCTGTCCTTCGTAGAAGGATTGCACACGCATGCGTTCGTCGCGGCCGTGGGCCCGTGCATCGACTACTGGATCCAGGAACAACCCTGAGACGCCGAACGCTGGAATCCCCAACGCGCGAAAGAACCGTGAATCGGTTGCTCCAGTCGACATCACCGGAATGATCGGAATATCGCCGAATAGATCGCGCGTGATCTGTCGCACGGGCTCCATGACTTCAGGAATAAGCGCCGAGGGCGGTGTCGCAGGGCGCTGTGAACGGATGATGACCTGGACGGTGGTATCAGCGATGACGCGCGCCAGCTCGGCTTGCACTTCGGGCGCTGTCTCAGTGGGGTAGAGACGACAATTGATGTTTGCCTCGGCAAGCTGCGGCAACGCATTCGTGGCGTGCCCGCCGCTCAGCATCGTTGCTACGCACGTCGTTCGCAACATCGCGTTGTACGCGGGGTTCTTCGCCACAGCGGCCGTGGATGGCGCATCGTTCGGGTTCGCGACCATCGCTTTCATCGCTCGGCCTAACGCGGGTTCCTCGAGATCCGCGGTCTTGCTGAAAAACTCGCGCGTCACATCGTTCAGCTTGATCGGAAACTCGTGCCGTCCGACCTTCGCAAGCGCGTCAGCGAGTGATGTGATCGCGTTATCGGCGCGCGGCACCGATGAGTGCCCCCCTTTGTTTGTCGCGCGCAGCGTGAAGTTCGTCGTGATCTTCTCGCTCGCCTGCACGGCGTTGAATAGCGGCTTCCCATCACGCAGGACACCGCCGCCTCCCTCGTTGATCACATACGCAACGTCGACCTTGTCTTTGTGGTTCTTGAGTAGCCAGTCGACGCCATTGGCGGGACCGCTCTCCTCATCTGCAGTCAGCGCTATGATTACGTCTCTATCGGGAATGAACGCTTCGCGCGTCATGCGAAAGACGTTGGCTACGAAGATCGCGGCCATCGCTTTGTCGTCCGACGTGCCGCGCCCGTAGTAGTAGCCGTCCCTTTCGGTAAAGACGAACGGGTCGAACTCGGGAGACCAATCGCTCTTGAGCGCTTCGACGACGTCGATGTGGGCGAGCAGCATAATCGGTCGTCGGGCGTTAGGCCCGCCTTTCCCCCGGATGCGTGCGACGACGTTGTGCTTTTCCGGCCGCGGACCAGCGACAAAGATGTCGGCCTCCGGAATTCCAGCTTCACGAAAGCGTTTGGCCATGGCGACGGCCGCCGTCGTGATGTTGCCGGTCTCGACACCGGTCTTGATCTCGATCAGCTCTTTATAGATGTCGCGAGCCAGCTGCTGGTCAGGCGTGAGCTTAGCGGCGCTGTAGATCGCCGTTCGCGGCTGCGCCGCGAGCAGCGTCGGCGCGAGGAGCGCGCAAAGAAGGCGACGCATGTTATCGGCTCCCCGCCGGTCGCGGATCGAGAATGGCATCGATACGGTCCACGACATCGAGCCAGTGGGCGCGCGCTGCAGCGTTGGTGGTCGCCGTTGCTGCACGGCGCGCGTCTGTTTGAATTGTGCGCAGCTCACGACGTGCGAGGGCCGGAAGATCACTACGCTGGACGTTAGGCGGGAGCAGTAATGGGAAGCTCGGTCCCTGTTGCTGCGGCGGACCGCCACCGCCTGGCGCTGGTACCGGTGGGGGAGGGGGCCTCACGATCGCGGCCAGTCGTTCCAGATGTACGCGTTGCAGAGTGCGGCGATTGGGATCTGGTGTGCCGTCGGCGCTCCACACCGCGCGACGGAGATCCGCCAGATACTCCACGGCAGGATATGCATTGGTCGGGTCGAAGGTTTCGGCGTCGCTCAGCCGCGTTAGGCGACCGACCTGCAGTAGCTGCGTCAGCACCCCCGCCTGGCGGTTCGAAATGGAAGTCGGTCCTAACGGCGGCCCGAGCCGCGCCAAAATCTCGGGCGGTGTGAGCCATGCCGGCGTGCGGAAGACGTTCTCGCTGAGAAACTGTAGCGCGGCTTTTTGGCGCGCCTTGGGAACCACGCTGAAGACCGCGCCGTCCTGATCCGCGGATTTGAAATCTACCTGCACGCCGCCGATGACCGTCGTAACGTGTCCCATGTACTGCGACCACATGCCGAGCGTTTCGCTGTACAGTTCGTTCAGGTCGTCATAGTCATCGCCAGCTCGTGTGGTGTACGCAACCAGGTTCGGGACGACGCGCTTGAGGTTCGCGAGGGCGAATGTCGTCGCGCGGACTGGGTCATCTCCGATATCCTCCGTCTGCGAACGTGGATCGACGCCGCCGATCTGCTGCGGCACATATCGATACTTCGGCCAAGCCGTCTGTTTCGTGATCCACTCGTTCAGCGTCTGGCGCTCGGCTTCCGGCGTAGCAGCGTTAGGCAGCACGCGATACCCCCAATTGATCACCCAGTCGTCGAAGGGCCCGAGGCGCCTAACGAAGTCCGTTGGTTGCAAGCCGTCCCCCGGCTGCGCAACATAGTTTTGCCGTGCGTAATCCATGATCGTCGCCGAGACACCGTATTTCTTGGCGAAGGACGCCTTGCGCAGCGAGTCCACAGGGAAGGAGCTCGACGCGACCATATTGTGCGGCAACCCGATGGCGTGACCGACTTCGTGGGTGATCACCTTGCGGATGGTCTCACCCATGAGCTCCTCGGGAATCTCCAGTGAACGTGCCGCGGGATTCGCGGCCGACGTCTCGATCATCAAACGGTTGCGATACGATCGCATGTGGTTGTGGTACCACGTGATGTCGCTCTCGAAGATCTCCCCGGTGCGCGGGTCGGACGTGCTGGGCCCGACGGCGTTGCGCACGAGGCTCGCCGCCCACCTAACGACAGAATAGCGAATGTCTTCGGCATCCCACTCAGGGTCCTCGCGCTTTGAAGGAGGATCCTTCGCGAGAATCGCGTTCTTGAAGCCGGCTTTCTCGAACGGACCCTGCCAATCTTCGATTCCCTTTCTCACATACGGGCGCCATTTCAGCGGTGTGGCGGGATCGATGTAGTACACGATCGGCTTCACAGGCTCGACCAACTCACCGCGCGCGTATGCCGCAGGATCCTTGGGCTCGAGACGCCAGCGGCGAACGAAGCGCTGCGACGCGGCCTTCTGCTCGTCGAGGCCGTAGTTCACCCGCTCGACGCTGAAAAACCCGACCCGCGCATCTGCATAACGCGCACGCATCGGCTCCTGTGGAAGGAGTACAATCGACTGGCTCATCTCGATCGTCATCGTCGATCCGCTACGATCAGGCGGAGGCGGCTCGGCGGCGTCGTAGGTTTGTGTGTGACGCACTTCGATGTTGAGCGGGAATGAGCGCACCGCGTTGACGTAGCTGCGCGCTGGATCGAGGCGACGGACCTGATACTGCCGCCGTTGCGCTGGCGAGAGACCGGAGATGGCGGGTGTGTCGCCGGCGAAAAAGTCGGTCACGTCCAGAACGTAGCCGGCACTATCGCGTGTGAACGCTTGGATCGGGAAAGCCCCCAGGATGGGACCGACGTTGTTGCTCGCGACTGAAATGGCGATCGGTAGGGAGTCGTCGGCCACCGCATCGAAGGCAACCGCGCGCAACAGCACACGGTCCGGCAGGCGCTCCCAACGGACTACGCGCTCCTCAATCGACGTTCCCGCCGACGTGAAGCCACCAAAGTTGGATGGCACGCCGGCGACACGACTGACAAGGAGGAAATCGCGCCTAACGAGAGAATCAGGCACCTCGAAGAACCAGCGGTCCTCTACTCGGTGCACCGTGATCCCTCCGGCGTCCGTTTGCGCTCGATCTGTGATGACCTGGGCGTACGGGCGCGGCGCGCGCCGCTGCTGTTGTTGTTGCTGCTGCTGGGCGCCGGCCTGTTGTGGCGGCGTCTGTTGTTGGGCGCTTAGGGGAAGGGCGATCGCAGTAGCTGTGAGCGCAAGAACACGTCGCATGAATGACTCGGTCCAGAGGGAAGGCTCCCAATGTTGCGGCGCGTCACGTCGTGGTCTAGCTGCTAATGACAGCGTGTGGCCGCCTGGATACGTTTCTGCTGCGCCGCGCCGCGAAGCCGCCAGAACGAGCCGGTGGCAGGCGAGGACTCTCAGGAGACCACTATGCTTCGAATTGCGCTCCCGATCGCCGTGGCGAGCGGGCTGTTAGTGACCTCGATCTCGGCCCAGAACGGCGTAGAGCGATCGATGTTCCATGAGTATCGCGTCACGAAGGTCGTCGATAGTTTGATAAACCCGTGGTCGATGGCGTTTCTGCCCAACGGCGACATGCTCGTCACGGAACGACCGGGACGCCTGCGCATCGTGCGTAAGGGGAAACTGCTCCCGCAGCCCGTCGCCGGAGTCCCTCCAGTTTACGCCCGCGGTCAGGGCGGACTGCTCGACGTCGTCCCGCATCCGAACTTCGCGTCCAACAAGCTGCTGTACATCAGCTACTCGAAGCCGTACGGCGACACGACGCTGGGTGCAACGACAGCTGTTATTCGCGGTCGATTCGAGGACGATCGCCTAACGAACGTAGAGGAAATTTTTCTGGCGGCGACGCGCGGAAAGACGGGGCATTATGGCTCGCGGCTCGCGTTTGACGGCCGCGGCCACCTCTACATCACGGTCGGCGATCGCCAGGTGCCTCCAGCTGGAGACCTGCCTACCCACCCGGCGCAGGACCTCTCGAATCATCATGGCAAAATCAGCCGGATCCACGAGGACGGCAAAGTCCCGACAGACAATCCATTCGTAGCGCGCGAGGGCGCGAAGCCCGAGATCTTCAGCTACGGCCATCGCAACATGCAAGCGCTCGTGATTCATCCGGTGACGGGGGATGTGTGGGCGACTGAACACGGTCCTCAGGGGGGCGATGAGCTGAACCTGATAAAACCGGGGACGAACTACGGCTGGCCGGTGATCGGCTTCGGTGTCAACTATCGCAGCGGGGCCGCGATTCACTCGGCAACGCACCATGAGGGAATGGAGCAACCGGTGCACCTGTGGGTCCCGTCCATCGGCGTCTCCGGGATGATTGTTTATACAGGCGACCAGTTTCCGGCGTGGAAAGGGAGCATGTTCGCGGGCGGACTGGTCGGTGAGCAACTCGTTAGGCTGACGCTCGACGGTCTGGTCGCCGAACACGCCGAGGTGCTCGTCCGACGACAGGGGCGCATCCGCGATGTGCGACAGGGCCCCGATGGATTCATCTATCTCGCGATCGACAGTCGACAGGGCGCACCGACGCCGATTCTGAGACTGGAACCGGCAGGCCGGAACTAAGTCGTCGCTAATTGCAGGCGCCGAACGAGCGTAAAGGGTTAAGGGTGTTGGGTTAATGGTTAAGCGCTTAGGACGGAGCTCGAGCGTTTAACGCTTAACCCACAACTCTTAACGCTTAACGGTCTTCGCGGAGCGACAGTCGACCGGCCACGCAACCCTTTCCGTAAACGGGCTGTCTTATGCAGGAGCCACATATATCGGACTCCTATATAAGACACCATGCCAGCCAGCGAACTCAAGAAAGGCAGTGCTGAATTCCTCATCTTGTCGCTACTCGAGCGTCAGGCGCGTCACGGTTACGAGCTTTCCAAGCTGATCGAGGCGCGCTCCAAAGGGGCGCTGCGGTTCAACGTTGCGTCGCTCTACCCCCTGCTCTATCGCCTCGAAGAGAGCGGATGGCTTCAGGCAAAGTGGGTGGAGAAGCCGGGCCAGCGTCGTCGACGGCACTATCGGCTGACCGCTGAAGGGAAGAAAGTGTTAGCCGCCGAGCGACGTACGTGGGATGAGTTTGTCGAAGCTGTTCGCCGCGTGGTGGCGCCGGAATATGCCTGATTGGAGCCGCATCATCCGGCAACGGCTCGCCGCTCTCGATCTCGATCCGACGAGCGAAGCCGATATCGTGGAGGAGTTGAGCGGGCACCTGGACGATCGATATCGTGAATTGATCGACCGCGGGATGCCGCCTAGCGAGGCCGAATCGGCCATCTTCGCCGATGGTCTCGCGGATGAAGCGCTGACCACTGCCCTGGCCGGTGCCCGAAGCAAGGTGCGTCGTTCTGTCGCGTTAGGCGCTGGGCACGACAGCAAGGGACAGGCGAGCGGCTGGATCGGCGACGCGCGTTACGCGCTACGCGCACTGCGCAAGCGGCTGGGCCTAACGAGCGTCGCGTTGCTGACGCTGGCAATCGGCATTGGGGTCAATGCGGGGATCTTCAGCGTCGTCAACGCACTGTTGCTTCGGCCGCTCCCGTTCCAGCAGCCGGATCGCCTGGTCACGTTCTGGGGCACCGCGCCTGATAAGGGGCTGCCAGTCGTCAATTACCCGGACATTCTGTACGTGTACTACGGCGAGCGGATGCGAACCGTCGAGCGCGTGGCGATGTACGGCGGGGATGACTTCACACTCGTCGGTAAACTCGAATCAGAGCGCGTCAAAGGGGCCACGCCGACGATCGATTTCTTCAGAGTCCTCGGCGCGCAGCCACTCATCGGCCGTACGTTCCGCGAGGAAGAGCATGTTATTCGGCCATCGGCCGCCTTCATGCAGGAGAGACGCCTGAGTCGATGGCGCTCGAAACCGATCGCTTGAACGCTGCGTTCTGGGCGGAGCGCGAGGGGCGGCCGCGGCCAAACGCCCGACCAGAGTGTCAACCGTGGGACGGTCGTACGACCGCTGGCGCGCGATCTCGTGTTTGACGTGCGAACTCCGGTACTCGTGCTGTTTGGTGCCGCTGGAATGGTGCTGTTGATCGCGTGCGCCAACCTCGCCAATTTGCTGCTGGCCGGCACGACAGACCGGCGCCGCGAGATCGCCGTGCGCTGCTCGTTAGGCGCGAGCCCGCGCCGGATCGTGCGCCAGTTGCTGTTGGAAAGCTTCCTGCTGGCGTTGGGAGGCGCCGTCGCGGGGCTCGCGATCGGTGCGGCTGCGTTGCGCGCCGCAGCGCCATTTCTGCTCGAGCGTATGCCGCACATCGAGCGCATCGGGTTGGACCCCGCGATGCTGCTCTTCACGTCGGGCATGGCGCTCGCGACCGCGCTTTTGTTCGGCGTTGTCCCGGCAATAACAAGCGCACGCATCGAGCTCGCACCGTCGCTCAAGGACGGGGTGCGAGGCACAAGGGATCGCGCCAACCGGCGACTGAACGACGCGTTTGTGGTAGCCCAAGTCGCGCTCTCCCTCACGCTGCTCGTTGGGGCCGGTCTGCTGCTACGCAGCTTCAGCAACTTGATGAACGTGGATCGCGGATTTCGCGCCGAAAACGTGTTGATAGGTCGGGTATCACTGCCGTGGACGACGTACGATACGCTGCCAGAGATTCTCGCTTACGCCGACCGCGTGGAAGGTCGCCTTCGGGGTATGCCGGGGCTGACCGCGGTAGGTCTATCGTCTACGGCGCCATTCAGCGCCAACAACAATCAGCAAGAAGTAATCGTTCAGGGGAAGGAACCACGCGCGAATGAGCCGGTTCCTGTCGTAAGCGTTAGGCGGGTTTCCGAAGGCTATTTCGCCGCGATCGGGACGCCGCTGCTGAGTGGGCGGCCGTTCACCACCGCAGACCGACAAGGGAGTGAGCTCGTCGTCATTATTGATGAGAGTCTCGCCACGCGATACTGGCCTGGAGGGAATCCGATTGGTGCGCGCATCGCCGTCGGTTCGCGAAATAACCCGAGGTGGCGAACGGTTGTGGGCGTCGCTGCGTCAATCCGGCACCAACAACTGGACCGCGCACCCGATCACTATGTCTACGGTCCCTTGTCGCAGAACCCGACGTTGACGCTTGATATCATTGTACGCTCACCGTTAGGCAAGACTGAGCTCACCAATGCCATGCAGCTGGTCACGCGCGACATCGACGCGACAGCACCTGTCTACGACATCGCGCTGCTCAGCGACGCCGTCGCCGAGTCGCTCGCGACTCGGCGCATGACGAATACGCTGATGGCCTCTTTCACAGCTGCGGCGGTGCTGCTCGCGGCGATCGGTATCTTCGGCGTCTTGTCGCGCAACGTGGCGGCGCGGGTCAAAGAATTTGGGGTGCGATTGGCGTTAGGCGCGAGTCCACGCGCCGTCGTGGCGCTCGTCGTGCGACGCGGCCTCGTGCTCGTGCTTCTTGGTATCGTGTTCGGAGTCGCTGGGGCATTCGCGCTCACGGGTTTCTTGCGCACGCTCCTATTCGGTGTCGCGCCGCGGGACCTGGCTACCTACATTGCCGCGCCGGTGCTCTTCGCGCTCGTCGCGCTCGTGGCGTGCTGGCTGCCGGCGAGACGAGCGACGACGGCAGATCCGCTAGATGCACTTCGCGGGGAGTGAAGCAAAGGGCCGCGCTGCGCGATCGCGGCGCGTCGCGCCTAACGCGCCGAGTTCGCTTGTGCGACCAGCGCTCCGCGCTGAACTCGTGTCATCACGAATCCGCCGCGCGTCACATCGCCCGTGGAATCGAACTGAATCGCCCGACTCGTCACGCCGCTATAGGTCCGGTCGCCATTGAGCGCGTGCAGCCACTCGCGAACCGCTGAACGGCTAGCGCCGGCTTCCGATATCGCACGTGCGACAAGCATAGTTGCGTCGTAGGCCAGCGCCGCTTTCGCGTCCGGATCGCGGCTGTACTTCGCGCGGAAGGCATCCACGAAGCGTTGCGCTTCGGGCCGCGGATCGCTGATCGCGAAAGGGACGCCGACGTATGCACCATCCGCGGCGAGCGTGTCTGCGGTTACGCCTGCCCAACCCACTCCGCCGAGAAACGTGGTCTTGAAATTCTGCCGCTGAGCCTCGCGAAGGAGCGCCAGACCCGAGCCTTCGCTCCCCGCGACGAAAACGAGATCGGGCTGAATTGAGCGGAGGTACGCGATGTAGGGTTCGAAGTTCGCCTTTCCGTCGCTGGGAATCGGATCGATCGCCAGCAGTGTGCCGCTAAAGTTGCGTCGGAACGGATCCATCAAGCCGCGACCGAACGCATTGTTTTCGTACAGGATCGCAGCGCGCTGCGCACCGCTATTTCGGGCGAATCGCGCCATGTGAATCGCGCTGACAGAGTCGCTCGAGATCACCCGAAAGACCCAGGGCGAGATCCCCGTTAGGTCTGGAGAGGTTGCGGTACTCGAGACAGCTGTGAGGTCGCCGCCATCGTAGACGCTCGCCGCAGCCATCATCGCGCCAGAGTTGACGTGGCCAATCACCGCGATGATCAACGGATCGGCAACGAACTCCGCGGCGATTTGCGCCGCCTTTGTTCCGCTGGCTTCGTCGTCGCGGTCGACGAGCCTGAGCCGCCGCTCGTTGATCCCACCGGCGCCATTGATGTGCTCCACGGCTAAGTCGACGCCGCGCTTGTGCATAGCGCCGTTAGCCATGGCCCACGGACCAGCGGTAGCGATGACGACGGGAGTCGTGTCGCCTCCGCACGCCACGATCGTTACGGCAAAAAGCACTGTCGCCAATGACTTTAGCATCGAGATGGTTCGCTTGGTTGGGCCTTTCTCAGACGAACGACGATTGTGACCGTTACCACCAGCGTCCAAGCGTGTGACGACAGTGGCACTTAGCAACGGCGATCCCTAAATGCCGCGATTGGCGTGGCAGCGTTGTACGTAATACCGAGCCGCCAGTCCGAGCTCAGACGCGGAACCGCAGCGTCTTCCAGATCGCGATCTACCACGTCCAAGAGATCGGCGATCGCTCTCGCGTTAGGTTCATGAACAACGATCCAGCGATTAGCGAGCCAATCGCTCAAGCTCACGCTCATCCCCCGCCACAAAAAGTTTCGGGCCCGCCACCACGCGCTTCAAGAATGGCAGGCCGCGTTTGAGCTTCTGCCGCAGTTCCTTCATCGGATAGACCGTGGCGTTTATCTCGCGTTGCAGCCGCCGATCGGCGCCCTCCAACGCCGGCACCACCTCCGACATGGTGGCGTCCCCGACAAGAATCAGGTCTACGTCACTGCGCGCCGTCTGCTTGCCGGTCGCCACAGAGCCATACACCCACGCGAGCTGAATTCGTCCGGCGCGAATTAATGGTGCAAGGCTGACGCGGAGGACGTCCGCGACACCTGCTGTCTTCTGAACGATCGCCTGCAACTCCGGGAAAATCGGCGCGTCGCGATTCGCAGAGAAATACACCTGACGCCCGTGCGCCTCACGGTGCACCAATCCCGCTTCTGTCAGCTGCTTGAGCTCGCGCTGCACCGCTCCTGACCCGCCACCAACCGCGCGTAGAATCTCGCGCAAGTAGAATCGCTCGTCCGGTCGCCCCATCAAGAGCGCCAAGACCTCGCGACGCACTGAGCCAAACAGCACACGCGCTACAAGATCATGCGGTTGGGAAAGAGCTGTGCCCATTATGGGCTCAATTGTACCCAAATTGGGCACACCGCGCAAACTAAGGTCGTGGTGGCCCGTCAGCATGCGTTTCACACACCGGCGGCTGCTCGGCGCTCCACGCCATTGTCGCAATGCGCCAGTTGCCGCCGTGTTGAGCAGCGTAAACACGTCAACGCCGCAGTGTGACCACTTACCGTCGATATACAGGTCCTACGGGTACCAGACCATCGCGATCGGTCCCTGCACGCGCACCTCCGGACGATAGCCACGTTCCACGATGCCTTTCGTTTTCGACGCACGCTGTTCCGCGCGTGTACGCACGGAATAGCGAAGCTCGCCGTTACGGGTCGAGCTAGGGAAAGCAACGGCTTCGTCGAGCATCAAATCGGTAAGACCGGCCCAGTCTGCACGGGTAATTGCGCCGAGTGCTGAATCGGCGATAGCCAGCAGTGTGCCCGTTCGTCTTGCGCGATCGCGGGTCCGGCGAGTGTTGCTTGAAGTAGGCAAACGAGGGCGTACCGCAGCCGAATCACGGTTATGCTCCTGGCCAGTTGGTCGTCGTGATCGTTGCGGCGCCAATGTGACGCATTGCTACGCGTGACGCTAGCCGAACGAGCTGCTTGGTGCTCGCGTTGCGCGTTAGAGCAGAAGGAGTTTGGACCTATTCATGGGAGCAGACCTTGCTCAAGCCAAGTCGCTTGTCGTTAGGCATCACGTTGATCTCGCTTTGCGCATTGGCGGCGTCGCTCGGCGCACAAGGGCGCGCAACTGATCGCGTCAAACTGAGCGCCGTCATCGCGACCTTTCTGGCTGATTCAGGAGTCCGTACGCGTGGGCTGGCGTGGACGACGGGGAACGATCTCGCCATTAAGTGGGAGTCGCCGGCGCCAAAGGCGAATTCCGATCAGAACGCACAGCGCCAAGGCTTGACACTGGTTCGCAATGGGACGTTCACAGGCACCGTTGGCGATAGTGTTGCACTCCCAATGACAATCACGGGCACCGGATCGACGCTCGGCCTCGCGCGCCTCGAGGTGAACATTCCGTCGCTGGAAGTCACCTTCCGTGGCGGCCGCGGTTTCATCCTTACTCGCGAGATGGTGGAGACGGCGCTGAAGAACGAGGGCCTAACGCTTCAGCCACTCAAGTGCAGCCGCGAGAAAGAAGGCGCGTCCTACGGCAACCTCGTCGATGCGGTGAAAGCACCCGGGAAGACAGCGTCCGGGCTCTGGTGGTTGTGGCAAAGCCCGCAACAACAATCGACGCTGCACCTAACGCTGCTGTATCGTCGCGCTGATATGGCGCAGGTGGAGTGTCAGACCTAACGAGCAGCGGCCTGCTGCATCCGCTCGCGCAGCTCGTCTAACCAGCCGAGAACGATCACAACGCGTTGCTGGTCATTGCCGCGTCGTATCATCACGAACTTTTGGCCATCGTCCGAAACGTCGTACGCTGTGCGTTCGACGCCGCGCATATACACGTCGGGGAAGAGCACCTCTCGCCGCTGGACGATGAACTCGGGAGTCGCGCTGATTGTCGCTGCCATGAAACGACCTGGCGCCCGGTAGAACAACGTGCGCGCATCCGCGCCCCAGACCGGCTGGACGCCGCCGTCTTCGGAGACTTGATGGCGTCCGCCTCCCGCGACTGAGGTGACATACACCTCGCTCACCCCCGATTGAGTGGCGCGATAGGCGATCCGGCGTCCATCGGGTGACACAGCTGGCTGCGATTGTCCTCCAACAGCAGCGATATGCCGCGGCGTTGCGTCGCCCTCCATGTTTGTCGCCCAGACTCCATCGCCGGCTGCCGAGACGAAAAACTTGCCTCTTCTGGGGAAGTCGACCGTCCGGAAGCTCTTGCCAAGCCCGCCGAGCACCTCCGGTGAACCGCTGCCATCCCACGGCTGCCAGCGTATTTCGCGATTGACATCGACGACCCATCCGACACGCCTGCCATCACCGGTCCATGCTGCGCCCATGCTCCTGCCATCGCTCGTTAGGCGCGTGAGAGCGCCTAACGTCGGGCTATGGACCCACACATTCGTCGCACCCGACACGTCGCGGATGCCGACGGCGATACGGTCGCCGCTCGGCGACCAACGCGGACCTTCATAGCGCCCCGGGCCCCCCAACAGCTGGCGCGCGATTCCTGCGCGATTCACCTGCACCAACTGACTCCCTGTGATTTGCACGAATGCGAGTGTTCCCGTACGCGAGAGCGCGATCTGCGCCGCTCCACCCGGCCGTACGATAAGGCCGTCCAGTACCTCGACCGGCGACCCAGTCAGGCGCAAGCGCTCGGCATCGAACGGAACGGCAGAGACCGAGCTGGTCTCGACGCGACTGAATAGGAGATGACCTGTCGCGACGTACCGAGGGTTCCAACCGTGAACACCGAGACGCACAACTTCGCCGTCGCTTAGTCGAACTGCCGCGAGCTCAGGCGATGTCGTAGTGTCCGATACAATGACGAAGACAGCAGCGCGCCCGCCTGGCAACAATTCCGGCCAGGTGTGTGCCCTCTCGCCTCGCGCGGTGTCCGGTGTTGTCAGTTGCGTCGGTTCGCCGCCGCTGGCACTCACTCGAAAGAGGCCACCATGCTGTGGACGGCTGAAGACGACAACGGCGTTGTCGCCCCATGAGTAGCGCGCAGCCGGGTCGGGACCCAGGTCGGCAGCGATCGTCAGCGGCTGACCACCGGTAAGCGGGATTTTCTTGAGTTGACCGTCCGCCACAAACGCGAGCCAGCGACCGTCCGGTGAGAAGCGCGGCGTGACGGCTCTCTCTGTTCCTGGAATCGGTCTCGCGTCGAGGTCATTGAGGCCACGCAAATACGCGCGCGATGTCGGCAGTCCGCCAACGAATACGAACTGTGTGCCGTCCGGCGACAGGGCGAGGTTCGTACCTGGGATATCCTCGCGCAGCGGTGTGCTATCTGCGGGAGCGATCGGAAAACGCGCACGTAGCTGCGTTTGCGGTGCAGCTCGCGGACGCAGCCACCCCCACGCGGCGAGCGCGATCGCCAACGCTAGTGCGGTCCACATCGCGACGGCGCGCCCCTTCGCCTGCGGCGGCTCGCTCGTTAGGTGTCTGTCCCACGTTCCCGCGGCATCGCCCTGGGTGGGGGTGATCGGCACGACCCCGGTCAGCGCGTCGGCGAACGCGCGCGCTGTCGCGAAGCGATCAGCCGGGAGTTTTTCAAGCGAACGCGCGACGGTGTTCTCGATGTGCAGAGCGACGTTCGGCCGCGAGGAGCGCACACCGCGTGGCTTCTCCGTCAGAACCCGCGCGATGATCGCCTGGGACGTGCTTCCCACGTGCGGCGGCTCGCCGGTGAGCATCTCGTAGAGCACAGCGCCTAACGAGTATATATCGGTGCGGCCATCGATTGCGCGATCGCCCGTCGCTTGCTCCGGACTCATGTACTGCGGTGTGCCGAGTGAGAGCCCCGTCTGCGTGATGCGATTCCCGCCGGCATTCGACACAGCCAGTGCGATGCCGAAGTCGGCGACGAGCGGCTGCCCATCGTGCAGCAGAATGTTCTCCGGCTTGAGATCGCGATGGATCACGCCATGGCGATGCGCGTAGTCCAGCGCCATCGCAACAGCGTTCGCGATTCGGATCGCGTCGTCGATCGGAAGTTGTTTTTCACGATCGAGCCGTACGCGAAGCGACTCGCCTTCGACGTACGGCATCACGTAGAACAGCAGACCATCCGCCTCACCCGAGTCGAACAGGGGCAACAGGTTCGGATGCTGCAGGTTCGCCGTCACCTTTATCTCGGCCAAGAATCGCTCGACACCAAGGAGCGCCCCTAGCTCCGGCTTCAGGACTTTGAGGGCAACGTGGCGCGCATGCCTAACGTCCCGTGCGAGGTAAACCGTCGCCATGCCGCCTTCACCGAGCTCACGCTCGATGGTGTAGCGGCCGCCTAGAGCCCCGGTCAGTCGCGAGACGGTCTCTGCCATGAGTCTCGAAGATGGGGGTTAGCCACGGATTGCGGGAGCGTGATGGCTATCGGTGAGGCTGGCACACCCCCGCCCGCCAGACAATCTTCTGGTATGCTGCGACCTTACATACTCACATTCGCCGTCCTCTCGGGCGGCGTCGCTTCCGCGCTCGAAGGGCAAACCGTCGCTCGCCTGCGCATCACGCCAGCTGTCCGCACTGTTGCCGTGGGCGACTCACTGCGGCTCGTCGTCGAGCCGCTGGACCAAGCCGGCAACTTCGTCACCGGGGCGACGATCCGTTTCAGCTCCCAAGGGGGTCGCTTTCAGGGGAGCGTCGATTCGTTAGGTTGGGTCCGCGCCGGCTCACCTGGCACCATCCCCGTGTCAGTGTCGGCGATGATGGCCGGTGGACGTCCCGTCGTTGAACGTGTCGAAGTACGCCTCGTCGCCGGACATGCGACTCGGATCATTCTCACTCCGGTTGTATCGAAGCTGCTCGTCGGCCAGCGCGTGCGGCTGGATCCGACTGTTCTCACGGCGACGGGAGACGCGCGCGAGGACATCGTGACATGGACCAGCTCCACCGCGAGCGTTGTGCGCGTCACGGACGGCGTCGTCACTGCCGTAGCGCCGGGGAGTGCGTCGATCACCGCGCGCAGCGGCACCGCGCAAACCGCGATCACGCTGCAGGTCGTGCCGAGCAGCGGCGTCACCGTGGAACTCACTCCGGCGCGCAGTCAGGGCCGCCAGGGTGACGTCATCCGCTTCTCAACCACCGTGAAGGACGCGCGCGGCGCGGCAATCACAGGCCTAACGCCGAGCTGGTCGATGTCTCCTGGCCATGGAGCGATTGACTCGGAGGGCGCCTTCGTGGGGAACGCGCCGGGGCGCTACCAGGTTACGGCGAACTTCGGTGTGCTCAATGCCGACGCTGTGGTGACACTTACAGCGCGCGACGTTAGGCGGACTGCGGAAGTTGTTGGTCGCCTCCCGCGCAAGGCGTTCTACACGAGCGAGGTGTGGGCGCACCCCGATGGCAAACATGTGTACCTCGGAACCACGTTAGGCGGTGATCGTATCTACGCTATCGATATCAGCAATCCGGCCAATCCGGTCATCACCGACTCGATCATGGCCAATTCGCGCTCCATGAACGACCTCATGACAACTGAGGACGGCAAGTGGCTCGTCTTCACGCGCGAAGGGGCGGCCGATCGTCGTAACGGGATCGTCATCGCCTCGACGGCCGATCCGGCGCACCCCAAGCCAGTCGCGGAATTCACCGACGGCGTCACTGCCGGGGTGCACTCCGCGTTCGTCTACACGCAGCCCAAGTTCGGGACGCACGTCTACCTAACGAATGGGTCGACTGGATCGCTCAACATCATCGATATCACCGATCCGATGAAGGCGCGCCGCGTCGGTGAGTGGCGCTCGCGCGAGACGAGGGCGGGGCGATCGCTGCATGATATCGACGTGAAAGACGGCCTCGCGTACGTGAGTTATTGGAGTGACGGGCTCGTGATACTCGATGTGGGTAATGGGATCAAGGGAGGCTCGCCATCGAATCCGATGCTCGTGAGCAACTATCGGTACCACGCAGAACCGCTCTACCCCGGTGCGGCCGCTGATTACGGTCCTGGCTTTATCAGCGGGACGCACACCGCATGGCGGCACAAGAACTACGTGTTCATCGCGGACGAGGTCTTCCCGCCTGTCGCGCCGACCGGCACCTGGGACGTAGGAAGCATCCGAGCGTACGGTCGTTTGCACGTGATTGACGTGAGCGACATCGAGAAGCCCAAGTCGGTGGCGTGGTACGAGCCGGAGTACGGCGGCGTGCATAACGTCTGGGCTGAGGGTGACACGTTGTACGTCGGCGCATACAACGCCGGGTTCCACGCGTTTGACGTCGGCGGTGAGCTGCGCGGTGACCTGAAAGCTCAAGGGCGTACGATCGTCGAGCTGATGCCGTTCGATCCCAATGGCGTCGTGCCTAACAAGGTGATGACGTGGGGCGCGGTGGTAAAGAACGGCCTGATTTACGTCAATGACATGGTGAGCGGCTTGTGGGTGGTGCGTATCGAGCCGAAGAAGGTGATTCCGTAATCGACACCTGCGCGACGCAATGTCCGATATTTGCACTCGACAGCCGCGCACGACCTTTCTACGTTGGACGAGATGATGTTTCTGACCGAGGAAGAGCTTCTGCATTTGAACTTGCCTAACAAGCGCACCGAGCTCGTGCGCGGAAAACTGATCGTGCGCGAGCCAGCGGGCTTTCGGCACGGCGTCGTCGCAGGTCGACTCTACGAGGCAATCACACGGCACGTAACGAGCAGCGGTCTCGGTGTAGTAGTGGCTGCCGAAACTGGCTTTACGTTGTTCCGAGATCCTGATACGGTGAGGGCACCTGATGTCGGATTCGTGGCCCGCGAGCGTGTGCCTGACCCACTGCCAAGAGGGTTCGCCGCGTTAGCACCCGATCTCGCCGTTGAGGTGTTGTCGCCCGACGATCGAGCCGGCGACGTGCTCGAGAAGGTTGCCGACTGGATACAGGCCGGCTGCCGACTCGTATGGGTCGTCGATCCTGAGCGCCGCCTCGCGCGCGTGTACCGGAGAGACGGCAGCGAGGCAATGATCGGCGCCGATGACTCGTTAGGTGGCGAGGACGTCTTGCCTGGTTTTGCCTGCCCGCTAACGACAATCGTTTAGCTAAGCTGAGTCAGCGATCGG
>JBQTIF010000290.1:0-6613 GCA_052388395.1 Gemmatimonadaceae bacterium
AGCGCCGGCTCATCGAAATCGATGCGCAAGCCGCCACGCACGACCGAGTGACCATTGATCCACGCGTCGGTCGTTTCTGGACGTATCATGCAATCGAAACATTTTCCAACCGCCATCAAGACCCGACCGACGTTCGGGTCGGCGCCGTGCACCATCGTCTTCACAAGCGGCGAATTCACCAACGATTTGGCAACCTGGCGCGCCTCGCGCTCGGTTGCTGCCCCACGCACTGTCGCGCGTAAGAGGTGTTTTGCCCCTTCACCGTCGCGCGCGAGCATCTCAGTCATCCGGATGCAGCCTTCGGTGAGCACGCGAGCGAATTCCCCTTCATCGACCTTGCCACCCTGGCCGTTTGCCATGAGCACGCAGGTGTCAGACGTACTCGTGTCAGTATCGACGGAGAGCATGTGAAAGGAGACGTGCACGGCGTCGCGCAAGACGCGATCGACAAGGGAAGCGCCTAACGTCGCATCTGTGAAGATATAGACCAGCATCGTCGCCATGTTCGGCTCTATCATTCCAGAGCCTTTGGCGACCCACGTGATCGTGCAGTCCCCACCCCCCACGTTCGCCGACAGCGCTTTGGGGCGCGTGTCGGTCGTCATGATGCCGAGTGCGCCGGCGAGCGGATCGCTCGTTAGGTCAGCCGCCATCCCGTCGAGGCCACGCGCGATCTTTTCGATCGGCAGCTGGACGCCGATCACACCGGTGGAGCTCACGAGCACGCGGTCAGCCGTCGTGCGCAGCTCAGCAGCCGCGGCGGCAGCCATGCGCCGAGCGTTTTCTAACCCGCGGTCGCCCGTTGCCACATTGCTGCACTTGCTATTCGCGACAATCGCACGCAACCGACCGGCGCGCATCGTCTCGCGGCCGAGCACGATAGGCGCTCCGGGAAAGTGGTTACGCGTAAAGAGCGCAGCCGCAGCGCAATCAACGTCGCTGGCAAAGAGTGCGAGATCTTTGCCGACGTGTTTGAGCCCGCAATTGCGGCTGGCACAGCGAAACCCACGAGGGAACTGCGGTCGATCGTGGAAGGACATGTCAGTGAAAGGGATCAAAGGGGTCAGACTCGATTGAAACTGGGACGAGAATGCCGTTGATCGCAGGTCATTTCAATCAAGTCTGACCCCTTTTGATCGCCCTTGACTCGCCACGATTGATGTTTACATTAGTTCATAGGTGAATTGTTCTATGACCGAACGATCGAAGAAAACAAGCGCCCTGGGGCCGAACGATGTGCTCAAGTGGATCGAGACGGGATACCGCCTTGAGGGAAAGATCGAGGCCGCCCTCGCCCCTCTCGGCCTGTCTCTTCCCAAGCTGAACGTGCTGACGCACCTCGCCGAGGCTAAGAGATCACTAGCACTGAGCGAGATCGCAGACCGGCTCAAGTGTGTGAGGTCCAACGTAACGCAGCTGGTGGATCGCCTTGAATCGGAAGGGCTTGTACGACGCCTGGCTGATCCAGCGGATCGCAGGACTGTGCGCGCCGAGCTTACCGCGCTCGGCTACGAGCAGCAGGCGCAGGGGGCGAAAACCATCGTGCAGACCGGGAAAGAGCTCGGGGCGGCGCTCACACCCGGTGATTTCTCCGCCTTGGAGCGACTCGCGGCGGCGTTACAGTAGGCCCCTTTTTTTGATCAGATACTTAACAAGTCAATAATACAGAACAGTACAGTCTGCTACACCATGCGGATCCGCGACGGTGATTCGCCTATACCTAACGAGTAAGGAGCAACAAAATGACTGCACCAGTAACGACGGAAGCCGTGGCCATCCGGCCTTGGCAGATCGACTCGGCACACACCGCGGCGCAATTCGCTGTGCGGCATCTGATGATCGCGACGGTCAAAGGATCCTTTAGCGACATCACGGGCACGGTTGTGTTCGATGAGACAACAGGTGCGTTGGATGTGGATGTAAAGATCCCGGTGGCGACTGTCGACACCCGTGTCGCACAGCGCGATGCGCACCTGAGATCGGCTGACTTCTTTGATGCCGAGAACTTCCCGTGGATGACGTTCAAAGGGAAGCGAATTGAGGGGAGCATCGGCGGGAACTTCCGTCTGATCGGCGACCTCACGATTCGTGGGACGGCGCGTGAGATTGTGCTCGCTGTAACGAGCGAGGGATCGGGTAAAGATCCTTACGGGAACGAGCGGATGGGATTCAGTGCGACGGCCAAGGTGAATCGCCTCGATTTCGGGCTCAAGTGGAACATGGCTCTCGAAGCTGGCGGCGTAACTGTTGGCGACGAGGTCAAGATCTCGATCGACGCGGAGATATTGCGGCCGCTCGCTGCATAACGAGCAAGGAGCATGGTATGGTTGCGATGAAAACGGGGTACCGCATCGCGGCAGGGGCAGACATCGGCCACGTGCATCTGAGAGTGGCCGATCTGGAACGCGCGTTGACGTTCTACACTGAGGTGTTGGGGTTCGAGCTCATGCAGCGCTACGGTGACCAGGCAGCTTTCGTCTCCGCAGGCGGCTATCACCATCATGTCGGATTGAACACCTGGCAAAGCCTCGGCGGCACACCACCGCCGCCGGGGCACACCGGGTTGTATCACGTTGCGATACGCTATCCGACGCGGAAGGACCTCGCGCGCGCCGTTAGGCAGGTAGTCGACGCCGGCGTACGAGTCGGCGCGTCAGACCACGGAGTGAGCGAGGCGATCTACCTAACTGATCCTGATGGAAACGGGATCGAGCTGTATCGCGATCGACCGTGGAAGGAATGGCCGCGCAGCGCGAATGGTGAGCTGGAGATGACGATTGCTCCGCTCGATGTGGCGGCGATGGTCGCCGAAGCTGACTAAGAGCTTCTAACCACAGCGGACAAGGAGAACACAGAGAGGTCTTTATCAGTAAATCCTTTGTGTCCTCTGTGTAAAGAGCGCTTAGGTCGTTGCGCGACCTGACTTCCTGATGGATCTTCCCGGCCGGAATCGGTCAGGAGCGGTCATGTATCACGCCATCTGCGTCTCGCTCGCATTCATCGCGCTCACTGCGTTTCACGCCACTGCGCAGGCGCGACCGCGATTCAGCGTAACGTTTCCTAACGAGCGAAGCGCGCAGCCGCTCGATGGCCGCCTGCTGCTGCTCATTTCGGCCGACACATCCGGCGAGCCGCGCTTCCAGGTGAACTCGGGGCTGCGGACTGGGCTCGTGTTCGGCATAGACGTGGATGGGTGGCGGGCGGGCCAGCCACAGACGATCGACGCCGCAGCGTTTGGCTTTCCCATCCGGTCGCTGGCGAACGTGCCCAAAGGGACGTATCGCGTGCAGGCGCTGCTCAACCGCTACGAGACTTTCAAGCGCAGCGACGGTCACACGGTCAAGCTCCCACCCGACAAAGGTGAAGGCCAGCAATGGAGCCGCAAGCCAGGGAACTTGTATTCGACGCCGCGAGCGATGGAGATCGATCCGGCACGCAGCGAGATCGTGCGCCTAACGCTGGATCAGGAAATCGCGTCGATCCCAGAGTTCAAAGAGACGAAGTACGTGAAACACGTGCGCATCAAATCCGAGCGCCTGACGACGTTCTGGGGGCGCGACATGTACATCGCGGCCTTCGTGACACTCCCGTGGGGATTCGACGAGCATCCGCAGGCGCGCTACCCGCTCGTCATCAATCACGGCCACTTCGCGACAGCGCCGGACAACTGGCGCGAGACACCACCAGATCCGAACCTAACGCCGGACTACAGCGAGCGGTTTTCGCTGGCCGGCTACAACCGCATCCAGCAGCAGGCATCGTGGCAGTTCTATCAGGACTGGGCCGGCACGGGCTTTCCGAGGGTGCTGCTCGTGCAGATTCAGCACGCCACGCCGTTTTATGACGATTCGTACGCGGTCAACTCGGCGAACAACGGACCATACGGCGACGCGATCATGCGCGAGCTCATCCCCGAGATCGAACGGCGCTTCCGTGGCATCGGGGAAGGTTGGGCACGTTTCACGTACGGAGGTTCGACTGGCGGCTGGGAAGCAATGGCCGTCCAGATGTTCTATCCCGATGACTTCAACGGCGCCTGGGTCGCCTGTCCCGATCCGATCGACTTTCGACACTACACGGTGGTGAACATCTACGCGGACACGAACGCGTACTACATGCCGAGCCGGTTCAAGCGCACCCCGCGCCCAGGCCTACGCAACTACCTGGGTCACGTCAGCGCGACTCTGGAGGAGATGAACCACTGGGAGCTGGCGTTAGGCACCAGGACGCGTTCCGGCGACCAATGGGATGTCTGGGAGTCGGTGTACTCGCCAGTGGGCGCCGACGGCTATCCCAAGCCGATCTGGGACAAAGTGACCGGCACGATCGACAAGAGCGTAGCTGCGTACTGGAAAGAGAACTTCGATCTGGCGCATATTCTCCAGCGCGACTGGAAGGCGTTAGGTCCGAAGTTACGCGGCAAACTTCGTATCTATGTGGGCGACATGGACAACTTCTATCTGAACAACGCCGTCTACGAAGTGGAGAAGTTCCTGCGCAGCGCGGATCCGCCGGCGGATGCGGTGGTTGATTACGGCGACCGCGATGAGCACTGCTGGAACGGCGATCACACGCGTGCGAATGCGTATTCGCGACTGCGCTATCCGCAGATGGTCTTGCCCTGGGCGGTGGAGCGGATGCTCAATACCAGTCCCCCGGGTGCTGACGTCGGGAGCTGGAGGTACTGACCGCGCGCGACTTAGTGCGCGATCGTATCGGACGACATTTGCTTCCAACCAGGAGCGCGCGTGTCCAGCATTGCGCGGAAACGAGTGAGCGTGGTGAGCATCGTTCTGTCGCGTGAAAGGTCGGTCTTCTCCCACGGGTCGCGCACGAAATCGTACAGCTCTTCTTCGCCGCTCGCGTCGACGAGGTAGTGCAGCGTTCCGGACATCAATGAGTAGACGTGCGACTGGCGTATCGCCCAGTCGAGCTGCGGTTTTGGCCACACCTTGTTGGGTCGAAGGTGCGCCAATCGTGGTTCCGATTGTTCGTCAGTCCCCGTCGCGACGCGAAGCAGTGAGACGCCCGGGAAAGGTTCTTCGCTCGCGATCCCGAGGACGTCCATCACCGTTGTTGGAATGTCACGGATGCTCACGGCGTCGGCCGCGCGCACACCGGCGGGCACGCGACGCGGCAACACCATAACGAGCGGGACGCGGAGTACGGTACTGTACATGCTCCGCTCGTGCGCGAGAAGATGCTTGCCGTGCAACCCGAACTGCTCTCCGTGATCCGATGTAATAATGATCAACGTGTTGTCGAGAACATCACGCTGCCGTAGCGCGGCGAGAAGGCGCGCAAGCTCGCTGTCGAGATAGAGGATGCAGGTTTCGTATGCGGTGCGCAGGTCATCGAAGAACTTTGGATCTGTCGCCAACGCAGGCTCCGCCCACCAATAGCGCGGCGGCTGAGCCGAAAATGCTGTGTTGAACGGCGCCGGCGCTCGGTATGGTGCGTGCGCGTCGAAATAGTTCACGGAAGCGAAGAACGGACGTGAACCACGCCGGTCGATCCATTCAAGCAGGTTCTCGGTCACTTCAGGTGCCGAACGACGCACAGTGGATCGGTGATCGTTTTTGTAACTCAGCCACCGATCGATCACACGACGCATCATAGACCAAGAGCTGGCGACTTGTTTCGGCGTGATCTTCGCCCGGTCGTCGTACCAGCTGAAACCGCGCGCGATCCCAAACTCGCGCGATCCATAAAAGAGGTTGCCGGTGAAGCCGGCGGTGACGTAGCCGTGGTGAGCGAGCGCTTCCGCGAGCGTCGGATACGATTCGTCGAGCGGCAACGTGCGCCCGACGCTCAGTTCGTGCGGGTATCGCCCGGTATACATGCTCGCGTGTGACGGTAGCGACCACGCCGACGAAGCGAATGCATGTTCGAACACGACGCCACGTTTCGCGAACTCCTCGAGTTCCGGGGTGGTTTTGCGCGTGTGTCCATAGAGCGACATACTCAGCGCGCGCGCCGTATCCCAGATGATGAGCAGCACGTTCGGCGCGCCCGCATTGCTGGGAGGAAGTGTTCGACGAGCGCGCCATTCGGTGAGTGGACGCAGCAGATTCGCTCCGACGGCGACGCTTACGAGCAAGCTCATAACAAGCGGCAGGTGCAATCGAGGAGAGCGCCTAACGCGCCCAATGAACGTCGCGGGCATGCGCAGAACGAAGACGACACAACCCAATGCAAACAGCGCCGCGGCGCTTCTCGAGACGCCGAGCCTGGCCGCGAGCAGGGCGCCGTACACCCCGACGCAGACCATCCCCGCGGGCGCGAACCGCAACAAAACGCCACGTGCGCGGATCACGCGATCGGTCAGGATGACCAATAGCGAGGCGGCTACTAGCCCGATCGTCGCGGCGAGCGGAGGCATCCACAGGAGTTCCGACCACGTGTGCTCGCCGACAGGCAGGTGACTTACCCGCAGACGGATGATCGCACCCACACTCTCAGCGAGACCGAAGACCAGACCGCTCCAGCACGCGATCGAAAGAACGTCCCACGGCCCCACCGGGGGCACTGAGCGGTACGCCGATCGGAGTCGATCAAAGAGCGGACGCAGCATACAACTCGGCTTTCTTCGGGGGGCCGCCAATCTGGCGAC
>JBQTIF010000291.1:0-32534 GCA_052388395.1 Gemmatimonadaceae bacterium
CGCTGTCTGACCTCGAGCCGATACGCGTGCAACGTCATCCCGGTCACGCTGCGAAAAACGCGACAGAGATGGAACGGCGAGGTTTGCAGTTTCGCAGCGAGCGCTGCCACCGAGTCATGCTGTTCGATGTTAGCCACGATTGCTGCACGCGAGCGTTCGACGAGGTCACGGCGCGCCTCATCAGGGCGATCCGCCGCGTGCGTCCAGGGCCGCACGCCATGGGAGCGCGCAATGACCGCAGCGACGATCGCAATAGTCGCTTCCTCAGCCTCGAACGCGTCGACGCTGCCGCGCGCAAGTCGCAGAAAAAGGCGGCGCTGATTCATGTAGAGATTCGGAGAACACAGCGAGAACTCATGCGCGAAAGGCCGACGCTCCTGATCGGCGCGTGCATCGTACACGCACGCGATCTCGTTAGCGATGGCTGGAGCGACGGCGAACCAATCGCAACGATCACCGTCCGGAGAAATCTGGTCGCGCGTGTACTCCTGGCCACGGTTGTAGATCGTCACAACCTGCGGATCGGCGACGAATGCGCGCGATCCGGCGTGGCGAATCCAAACGCCGTTGCGTGGAAAGACGACGAGATGGTTCTCTGTCGGGCCGCTGTCGCGGAAGCGTGGATCGGTCGTTGGACACGCGAACGATCCTACCTGCACGCCAGGCCCTTCGTAGATCACCCGATCGAGAGGACGCATAGAGACAACGGCAAGATCACGCAGACGGCGTGCAAGCAATCTTTTGATAGCGGACGGGAGGCTTACTGCCACTCCTTTGCTGCAATAACCGCACAAGGAGAAGGCATGCAACGTTGTTTCGTCATTGTAGCGGCCGTTGCATTTCCAATTACGTCCCTCGCGCAAACGCCGCTCTCGGAGACGCAGCGCCGAGCGAACGATGCTTTCCTCGCGCAGGACTGGGTCAAAGCCGCGGAGGCGTACCAAGCGCTTCTTACAGAGAATCCCCGCGCGGCGCAGCCACACTTTCGTTTCGCGGTCTCGTTGATCGGACTGAAGCGGCACAGCGAGTCGCGCTCGCATCTGTATGTAGCGGAAAGCCTGGGCAGCCCTGCGGCGCAGGTGGCATTTCGCTTAGCGCAGGTTCACGCGGCGGCTGGTGTCCACGACAGCGCATTTGCAGAGCTGCGACGCGCAACCAACGCCGGTCTGGGGACGCCACCGGTATCAACCGACAGCGATCCTGCCTTGGCCGGGCTCAAGACCGACGCGCGCTTCGCGCAGTTCATAACGGACATGGATCGCAACGCGCGGCCATGCATGCACAATGCACGTCATAACGAGTTCGACTTCTGGCTCGGGACTTGGGACGTACGCCCTAACGCGCAGCCGAATGCGCCACCAGCGCGCAATGTGATCAGCAAGATTCACGACGGGTGCGTCGTGCTCGAGTCATGGTCAGCGCCGGGATCGACGGGGCAGAGCTTCAACATGTACGATCGGACGCGCGGAAAGTGGTTTCAGAAGTGGGTCGACAATGGCGGTGGGCTGCACGAGTACGCAGGCGAGCTACGTGATGGGAACATGGTGTTCGAGGGGGACATGCCGGCCCCGCGGCCGTCGAATAGCCGCGTGCGCGTCCGCCTAACGTTTTTCCCGCGACCCGACGGCAGCGTGAGGCAGTTCTCGGAGCGCACGACGGATAACGGCGTCACGTGGCAAGTCAACTACGATCTGATCTACACGCGGTCTGGGGTCGGATCTTGAAATATTGGTCCTCAACAGCGCAGGGGGCGCACAATTTCTCGCGGCGCGAAATTGTGCGACCCTGCAACGCTTAGGACCAATATTTCAAGATCCGACCCCGGAGACCCCGGAGAGCTTGGGCGGGCGAGCTCCGTGTCTGACAGCACCGCCGACCGGTATGTATTCCAACTCGCGTCGCTCTCGGGCGCAGCGCAGCAGTAGTCCGCCCCGACTCATATCTCCGCGGCCAACGAAATCGCCAGGGAACACAAGACGATTGCCGAACACCTCGAGGAGCGGGTCGACATACTTCCCGGTGGCAATGCTCCCAAGCAGCACAATGCGCGCGTCATCACTGAGACGCTTGCGCAGCGCCTCGGCGTCGTCACGCAGAGGGCCGCGAAATCGATCGTCTCGAGGTCGGCACGGGCTACGTGCTCATCGGGGGACCAGAGACCACGGTGCGTTGTAATGATCAACGTGGCGGGAACACGTTGCGGGGGTTTCGCGAAAGCGGTGGCGTAGGCGAGCTTGCCGCGAAAATAGAGTCCGCTCAAGAAGCTGAAGACTTCGCCAAGCGGCGCTCCGCCGGTCTCGCGGATCGCAAGCGCGAGAGGGAAGCGTGCTCGAGGGCTCAACAGCACCTTGGCACGTTTGCCGTCCAGACGGGCCGGTGACAGAATGAAAACCTGCATACTAGACGTCTTAGCTCTTAGCTCTTAGCTCTTAGTCCTCAACTCAGACCCCACACCCCAGACCTCAGACGACCTGCTGTATGAAAAGCTATCGCAGCGCAGACATCAGAAACGTGGCTGTAGTGGGCCACGGAGCGAGCGGCAAGACGACCCTCGTCGACGCCCTCGCTTTCGTGGCCGGCACCAGCAAGCGACACGGACATATCAGAGACGGTACGACCCTCACCGATTTCGCCCCTGAAGAAACCGAGCGGGGCTACTCCATCAACCTCGGCGTCGCTTATGCCGAGTGGATGGACTCCAAGATCAATCTCATCGACACACCCGGGTACCTCGACTTCCACGGCGAAGCGATCGCCGGGCTAGAAGCCGCGGATGGTGTGTTGTTGTGCGTGAGCGCGAACAGCGGCGTTGAGGTAGGAACAGAAAAGATGTTCCGCGCCGCGGTGCATCGGCGTGATCCGGTGCTGTTTGTCGCGACACTCATGGACAAAGAGCACGCGAACTACGATCGCATCTATCAGCAGATCAAGTCACGCCTAACGAACAAGGTGATCCCGGTCGAAGTCCCCATCGGTGCTGGTGCAGGCTTCAAGGGGATCATGAATCTGTTCGCCAAGAAGGCGTACATCTATAAGCCCGGGACGAAGACCGGCGAGTACCAGGAAGCCGATATACCGGCCGAAGAGCAGGCGTCGTTCGATCGCTACTACAACGAGCTGATCGAAGCGATTTCCGCGACTGATGACGCGCTACTCGAGCGTTACCTCGAGGGGAACGAGATCGGCCGCGACGAAGCGATTCATGGTATGAAGGAGGCGATGAAGCGCGGCGACTTGTTCCCGCTCTTCTGCGTGTCGGCAGAGCTGACATTCGGGATCGGCGCGCTGTTGACGGAAATCGTGCAGCTCATGCCGTCAGCGTACGAGATGGAGGAGGTCCACGCGTTCAAAGGCGCGGTGGGCGGCACGACCCTGGAGATTCACGCGCTCGACGAAAAACCATTCGTGGCGCATGTGTTCAAGACGTATGCGGAACCGCATGTCGGTGATGTGACTTTCTTCCGCGTCTTCCAGGGGATCGTCGGCAACGGCCAGGAGATTTATAACGCGACGCGTGACGGTGCAGAAAAGGTCAACCACCTCTCCGTCCCGTTAGGCAAGGAGCGTATCGAGGTGCCCATGCTGCACGCCGGCGACATTGGCTGTGTAGCGAAGCTGCGCAACACGCATACGAACGACACGCTCTCGACCAAAGACCTTCCGGTCCGGCTTCCGTCGATTCGCTTCCCCGAGCCGGTTGTTGCCTTCGCTGTGCGCGCCACCTCGCGCAACGACGAAGAGAAGCTGCAGACGGGTCTGCATCGCTTGCACGACGAAGATCCGACATTCGAGACGCACTACAACACCGAGACGCATGAGACGATCATCTCGGGCGTGGGTGAGCGGCACGTCGAGATCGCGATGTCGAGACTCAAGCGCAAGTTCGGCGTGAGTGTCGAGCTATCGAAACCCAAGGTCGCCTATCGCGAGACGATACTCGGAAAGGGGGACGGGCAGGGGCGCCATAAGAAGCAGACCGGTGGACGTGGTCAATTCGGCGACTGCTGGATACGCATGAGGCCACGACCACGCGGTGCAGGCTACGCGTTCAAAGACGAGATCGTGGGCGGCTCGATCCCATCGAAGTTTATTCCTGCTGTCGACAAGGGGATTCAGGAAGCGTCAGTGCGAGGAATTCTCGCGGGGTGTCCGCTCGTGGACTTCGAGGTTGAGTTGTACGACGGCTCGTACCACTCGGTGGACTCGAACGAAATGTCCTTCAAGCTCGCGGGGATTCAGGCATTCAGGCAGGTTGCGCCGAAGTGCAGGCCTGTACTACTGGAGCCGATCGACGAGATAACAGTCATCACGCCGGACAACTATCTAGGCGACGTTATGGGGAATATTTCGTCGCGCCGAGGCAGTATTCTCGGCACTGACTCGTCAGGCGATGGCAACGGCTCAATGGTGCGCGCGCTGGTACCGCAAGCAGAACTGCACCTGTACGCCACCGAGCTCAATTCGATGACGCACGGGCGTGGCGGCTACTCACGCAAGTTCCACAAGTACGAGCAGATGCCGCCCGACGCGGCGAGACATGTCATCGATGAATACGCGAAGCACAAAAAAGACGAAGAAGAAGAGAGCTAGGGGATAGTGGATAGTGGATAGTGGATAGTGGATAGGTTCGTTAGGCGACTCTCCTTCCATTCTCCGCTATCAACTATCCACTATCAACTATCCACTCGCTCCTCGTAGGATCGTCGCCCCAACGCCCACTACGTAGAACGCTCCACTCGCCGGATCTCTGATGATCTGCAGCAGCAGCCGGTCTGTTGGGCTGGGGAGCTGGGACCACTTGCTTCCGTCCCAGCGCAAGATGACTCCGTCTGCGCCCACAGCATAAACGTCGCGCGGGCCGGAGCCTTGCACGGCGCGCAGCGCGGCCGGTGTTGGCGAAGGCATCGTCGACCAGCGGGAGCCGTCGTAGCGCAGAATCGTACCGCTATCGCCGACGGCGATAATATCGTTAGGCGCCGATCCCCAAATCCCGCGCAGGAGTCGCCGCGTCGGTGTCGTCATCCGGGTCCAGTTGCTGCCGTCGAAGCGGATGATTGTCCCCGAATCACCGACCGCGTACACGTTGTTAGGCGCGAACCCCCACACGTGCCGGTAAAACACGTTTGCCGGACTCGTCACCAGTCCGAACGTCCCCGACGTTGCGGCGAGAATCGTCCCGCCCTCACCAACGACGAATCCGAAATCCGGCCCCGCGAACCAGATCGAGCGCAACAGCACGATCCGTGGACTCGGCACTGAGAGCCAGGCACTGCCGTCGTAACGCAGAATCGTTCCTGTATCACCAACAGCAACGAGGCGCGATGGGCCACCGCCGCCGATCCCATATAAAGGATGCGATGGCGGAACATCCATCCGGCGCCAGTTCCCGCCGACCTCGCGCCGCAAGATCGTCCCTCCGTCGCCACTGGCGTACACCGAGCCGTCACCCGCCGCCCATGCCGAGGTGAGCGTCGGCGCCGTGACTTCGACCGACCACGTGTCGCGTGCACCGTGCGACACCGTGCCGTTCCAACCGGCAACGATTATGGAGGCGGGGGAACGCGCGGCGACGGCGCGCAGATTGTCGCCCGTCTTCGGGTTGGCAATGGCACGCCACGAGGTACCGTCGTAGCGCACGATTGTCCCGCGATTGCCGACGGCGTAGACATCGCTTGCGCCAGTCCCCCAAACACCGAAAAGATGTTTGGTCGTGCCGGATGGCATGGTTGTCCATGCCGAACCATCGAAGTGCAATACGAGCCCGTTGATGCCGATCGCCCAGACGTCGTTAGGCGCTGACCCCCAGATGCCGAAGAGCGGATCGACGCCGCTGGGAACCGTCATCGTGACCCAGGCCGTTCCATTGTAACGTGCGACGACACCGTTGTTGCCGGCGACGAATACGTCGTTAGGCGATGTGGCCCAAACGCCCCAGAGCTCCCAACCACGCCCCGGGCTCAGGTCGTTCCAGCGCGTCCCGTCCCAGCGAAAGACGCTGCCGTCAACGCCGGAGATGTACACCTCATTCGCCGAGCGTCCCCAAACGTCCAGGATGATCGCAGGGGTGGGACTCTGCATCGTATTCCACTGTGTGCCGTCCCAGCGCAGGACCACCCCAGCCGACCCGACGGCGAAGGCGAGGTTCGCATTCACTCCCCACACGCCGGTAAGCGCCTCGGTGGTCCCGGACGCCACGACGCTCCAGGGCGCCGTGCCTGACGAGGAGCGCAGAATGACGCCGTTCTGGCCGACGGCAAACGACAATCCAGTGGCGGAATCAGACCAGGCGCCTAACAGCGAAACGTCGGTGAGTCCCTGCTGTTCCACGACGAACGACGCAGGGTCATCCGGTCGTGGCGCGCTGGGAGAATCACTGCACGCGACGAACAGACCAACGGCGGCTGGGAGCGCGAACGCGTGCCTAACGGCGCCGCGACTAGCGAATCCGGCGAGCCGTGACGACCTGAATGACTCCCTGTGCGTGGCCGCTTCCCCACTTGAGTTGGGCTTGCGCGGCGGTGTGATATCGAATCTCAAAGATGTCCGTGACCGGAATGTTTTGCAGATAGCTGAGACCGCCCAAACGTTGCTCGTCGACGTACACAAGCGGTTCGCGAACGTCGTTACCCTGAATAGTCACTGCTTCTCTTACGCGCAGCATGTTCGGGCGCAGGAGACGGACCGCGTCGTAGGCATTGATGGCCTGTGACCGCGTGATCTCCTCGCGCGTGATTGAGTCGCTGGTCGACAACGCAGGCGCGCCCGTCGTGCGACTGACACAAGCAGCGAGCAGTCCAAGCAGCACAACCCTGGCCGACATCCACGCACCACGTTTACGCATGAAAGGATGCAAGCCTTGCCTCCCGATACGGTCACATGCTGCCGGAAGGAACCCCACCGTGGGGCGTCTGTTCCTATCCCCTATCCCCTATCCCCTATCCCCTAGACCTTGTGATAGCCAACGCGCGCGGCCTCGCGCCTGTCTTCAGCTTCATAGATCTCGAAGTCTGAAAAGAACGCGGGGGCTTCACTGTGGAGCACGCGTAATACGGCCACGCCCATGCGCCGGATCTCGAGCTCAGCCCCCTCGCTACAGCGCAGCTCGAGCATCGTCCGCCACGCACGAACGTTTCCGGTGACGACAATCTTGGTTTCGGTTGAGTTAGGCAACACACCTCGCGCCGCTTCACGCGCCATTTTGCGACGATGCACCTTGTCAGCGACCCAGTTGTAACGCTCGATCAACTGCGCAACGAGCGACGCGTACGTCGCAAGCGCGCTATCGATCTGGGTGCGCCACGCAGATTCCAGCGCGGGATCTCCTTCGATTGCGGGCGGCATCACAAAGCTCGCGTCCGATTCGTCGACGTACCGCTGACTCAACTGCGAATACGCGAACCCCGCACGGTGTCGCACCAACTCATGCGTGAGCGATCGGCTCACGCCCTCGATGAGCAGCGAATAGTTGGCGTGCTCGAGCACACTGCCGTGCTGCTGCTTCTTGATGTTGTCTAAGTATTCGCGCGTCGTTCGATTCGCCGGGTTGCGCTGACTCATGTAACACAAGCGGCCGGCGTACTCCGCGAGACGTTCGCCATCCGTGCTGTCGCCAAGCCAATTGACCTTGAGATGTTCGGGTTCGGCAAACGAAGGGCGCGCCAAAACCGAAATCTGCGGAGACGTGAAGATCATCACGCCAGCTTTACCGACTAACGGCGAAGGTTCAAGGGCAGTTGTGGTCATGGCGGCTGAACCTAGCTAGTTGGCGTCGTCGAGCAACTCCAGCCGATTGCGATCGTACGCGCGCTCAGCGGCAACGCGATCGAGGACACGTCGCGCAGCGTCGGGGAGCGCTGGCAATTCAGGATCGTATTTGATGTCGCCAAGTGGAGTTTGTCCGATGAGGGGCACCTTCACGCCCGGATTCAGTCGTCCGTCGGGATCGAAGATCGCCTTCAGGTCGCGCGCGAGCGCCAACTCGTTGGGATGACGCACCCGATGCAGCAGGGGAGTGCGCAGGCGACCGTCGCCATGCTCACCTGCCAACGTCCCTCCAACCTTGGCCGTGAGCTCGACAACTTCGTCGAGCAGCAAGGCGACCTGCTCACGCCAGTCCGGCTGCGTGATGTCGACCAAGGGATTCACGTGAACGTGCGCGTCGCCGGCGTGCCCGAAAATGACGCCGCGTCGGTGCTGCCGTTGGAGCGCCGCGCGCAAGCCGCGCACAAACGCCGGGAGCGCGTCGGGTGGTACTGCGCAATCCTCGATGAACTGCATCGACTGCGTCGTCGCCGGGAGTCTTTGCAGGATAGGACTGACGGCGTAGCGCAGCGCCCAGAGCGCATCAGCGCTCTCGCTGTCGACGCCGAGCAGGACCGCCGTGGGCGCCAGCGCCTGAAGCGCGTCGCCTAACGAGCGAGCAGCTTGTGCAGCGGAGGGATCATCGTCGGCGTCGAGCTCGATGAGCAACACGGCCTCGCTCGCTGCATTGACAGGCAAGGGATGATCCGACGCGGCGACGTCGAGAAAGGTGCGATCGAGCAGCTCGCACGCCGCGGCTCCAGCAGCAAGCGCCACGCTTGCCCCTTCGACGGCACGCTCGAGCGTCGGAAACGCCACCAGCACCGTCGCAGTGGCGTTAGGCACCGCCGTCAGCCGCAGCGTCAGCTCGCTGAAGAGCGCCAGGCTTCCTTCGCTCCCAACGAGCAGGTCGATCAGCTCTCCGCTGCGCGCGAAGTCGCGCCAGCCGTAGCCAGAAGAGTCCTTGCGCGTACCGATCGGTGGAAGCTCGGCCGCTCGCTCACGCAGCGATGACAGCGCGCTCGTAAAGCGACCGAGCACGGGGACTCCAGGGTCCAGCGCGGCAGCACGCCTAACGCACGCACTCGTGCCGTCGGCGAAGATGCACTGCACTTCTTGGGTCCAGCTTCGCATCGCGCCGTGTTTGAGCGAGCGCGGACCGGCCGCGTTGGTGGCGACCATGCCGCCGAGCGAGCAGAACGCGCCGCTCGATGGATCGACCGGCAGCCAGAGAGCCGAACGTCGCGCGCTATGATCCAGCGCAGCGCGAGTGACGCCGGGTCCAACGACAGCGGTCCGCGCGTCGGCATCGACACGGATCGAGCGGATGCGGCCGAGGTCGACGATCAGACCGTCTCCAACGGCTCCGCCCGCCATCCCGCTCCCGGACCCGCGCGGGATGATGCTCAGATTCGCGTCGCGGGCCCAGCGAACGACGGCAACTACGTCTTCCGTTGAGGTGGGGACGCTCACGGCGCGCGGGATCACGCGACTGATTCCAGCGGCTTCCGAGTAGACGGCGCGAGCTGGGAGGTCGTCGCGGACGAAAGAGGGTGCGGTGGACATGTCCGGATCTTATCCTGTGCTCGACAAGCGAGGCCGCGCCTCCTCCGCTTGGATCTGATTCGACGCTAAAGCTCTGCGGTGAGAGCTATCAGTTACTGAGCTTTCGGTTCAGTAGCAACACCTCGTTGCTCAATCACTTGTGTGGGTGGGGAACTAAAGTATTGATCCGTGGACATCCGCGCAGGTTATCCAGGTGTATCCGCGGCGGAGCAGTTACAGGATCGGGATTTGGGCTCCGTGCGTTGCCATGGTCTGCGATCGACTCTAAAGTGCAAGCGCGACAGAGTCGGAGGTAGTCTGCGAGTCGTCGTTAGGTTCGCAATCGTTACGTACGTCTTCGCCGCCGCGGCGTTCTCGCCGGCCGCGGCAGTGGCACAGGCAGCTCCTGTCACGCGCACCCAAACACGCGAGAGCGAGTTTGCTGCCCGTGTCGCGCGGCTTTCAGAACCGGCCGGCTACTTCGATTCCGACAACCTCATTTCCAACGAGTCATCGTACCTACACCCGGTCGCTGCGCTGCGCGCGCTCGGCGTTCGCGGCGGTGCGTACATCGGTGTCGGGCCGGATCAAAGCTTCTCCTACATCGCGGCGATCCGTCCGCGCATTGCGTATCTCATCGACATCCGGCGCGACAATATGATCCAGCACCTGATGTTCAAGGCGCTGTTCGAGCGGTCGCGCAATCGCTTGGAATACCTCTGCCGCTGGCTTGGCTACGCCGTGCCGCCAGACGTGGAGCGCTGGACGGGACGTCAGCTTGACGCGATCATCGCGCACCTCGACTCAACGCCGCCTAACGAGCAGTCCGCTGCTGCTGAACGCGCTGAGGTGGCGGCACGCGTGCGCGGCTATGGGGTGGCGCTCGACGCACGTGATTTTGCTACGCTCGAACGTTTTCACACCACGTTTCAGACGGAGCGATTGGACCTGCGCTTTACGAGTCTCAACCGACCGCCGCGAGCCGGCTACCCGACGTTGCGCGAGCTCATGCTCGAGCGCGACTTGCATGGGAAGCGCGCGAGTTACCTTACGAGCGAGAGCGATTGGCTATTTCTCAAGTCCTTACAAGCGCGCAACATGCTCATCCCCGTCGTTGGGGATCTCGCCGGACAGCACGCGCTCAAGGCGATCGGCCGGGACATCGCCGTGTTAGGGACGCGCGTCGCGGCCTTCTACGTGTCGAACGTGGAGCAGTATGTGTGGCGCGACGGCACCTTCTCACAGTACGCTGACAACACCGCGGCGCTCCCTCGTGATTCGCGTTCGGTATTGATCCGGTCGTATTTTGGCCGGAACTTTGGGACGCCACATCCTCTCGCCCGTGACGGCGGGATGTCGCTCAGCACGCAGCTCATGCAGTCGCTGAACGACTTCGCCGCGCGGCGGAGCAGTGGTGGGTGGAGCTCGTACTGGGATCTGGTGACGTTAGGCGCGATTGATCTCGCCTCACCGAGGCTGCCATGAATCGACGGGAACTGCTACAGATAGTCGGCGGCGTTGCCTCCCTGGAAGCACTCAGCGCATTGGCGCCACAGCGGCTGCTGGCACTCGGGGAGGAAATCCATCGAAGCGCCGCCCCTCTCGGAAGCGCTGATCACCCGGCAGTGATCGCTGCCTTAGCCGAGCGCATTCTGCCGGAAAGCGACACACCAGGCGCTCTCGCGGTCGGCGTGCCGGCGTTTATCGAGGTCATCATCCACCACTGGATGAGCGACGAAGAACGCACGCGCCTCGAGAACGGCCTCACGGCGATCGATGCCGCCGCGCAGGCGCGCTTCAAGTCCGATTTCGCTGACCTAACGAGTGATCAGCAGAACACGCTGATCACCGAGTGGGATGCGACAGGACAGCGCGCGCCAGGCAGCGCGGCCGATGCGTATGGTCGAATCAAAGACCTCAGCATTTACGGCTACTTCACGTCCAAGCCAGTGGTCGAGAACGTTCTTCAACTACGGCGCACGCCGGGGAGGTACAACGGATGTATCCCCGTTTGAGTAACACGCGCGCGCTGCAGCCGCGGCGCGAATACGATGCGATTGTCATCGGCTCCGGCATGACCGGCGGCTGGGCAGCCAAGGAACTGTGCGAGCGCGGGCTCGACACGATCGTCCTCGAGGCCGGGCGTGCGATTGATCCAAAGACCGATTATGTCGAGCACGTGCGCGCGTGGGAACTACCATATCGCGGCTATGGCGACCGCAAGGCGCTCGAGCGCGATCAGCCCGTCCAGCGCAAATGTTACGCGTGCGACGAGTGGGCGAGCAAGTTCTTCGTCAACGACTTGGACAATCCCTACACCGCACCTAACGAGAAGCCGTTCGATTGGATCAGAGGTCGTCAGGTAGGTGGCAAGTCGATCATGTGGGGACGGCAAGTATACCGCTGGAGCGATCTCGACTTCGAGGCCAATGCGCGCGATGGACATGGCGTGGACTGGCCGATCCGCTACAAGGACATCGCGCCGTGGTATGACTACGTGGAGCAATTCGTCGGCATAAGCGGCCAGGCCGAAGGGTTGCCGCAGCTTCCCGACGGGCAGTTCCTCCCGCCGATGGAGATGAACTGCATCGAGCGCGACATGCGCGAGGCCGTGGGGTCGAAGTGGGCTGGAGAGCGCATGGTGACAATCGGTCGCGTCGCGATCCTAACGCAAGAACACAATGGCCGCGCGCCGTGTCACTACTGCGGGCCGTGCGAGCGCGGCTGCATTACGCATTCGTACTTCTCGTCCATCGCGAGCACGCTGCCTGCAGCGGAGAAGACTGGACGCCTAACGCTGCGTCCGCACAGCGTCGCGCATTCCGTGCTATACGATGAAAAGCGCCGGCGCGCAGCGGGCGTGCGCTTTATTGACGCGCAGACGATGGAAGCGATCGAGGTGCGAGCGCGCGTCGTCTTCGTGTGTGCCGGAGCGCTGGAAACCGCGCGTATCATGCTCAATTCGCAGTCTACGCGTTTCCCCAACGGTATCGCGAACGGGAGCGGACAGCTTGGCCGCAACGTCATGGACCACTGCTTTCTCGCCGGCGCGAATGCCACGTTCACGAAGCACATGGACAAAAAGACGTACGGAAACCGACCCAACGGCATCTACGTTCCGCGCTTCCGCAACGTCAAATCCAAACATGCCGATTTCTTGCGCGGCTATGGCTGTCAGGGCGGCGCGTCGCGCGCGGACTGGGGACGCGGATCGTGGACGCCGGGCTTCGGCGCCGACTTCAAGGCACAACTCATTCGTGACGCAGGTCCGTGGACGTTCTGGATGAGCGGTTTCGGCGAGTGTCTGCCGAACCCGGAGAATTACGTGGAGCTGGACGCCACGGTGAAAGACAAGTGGGGAATCCCCGCGCTGCGGATCAACGTGGCGTTCGGGCCTAACGAGAAGGCGATGACGAAGGATATGGCGATCACGTGCGCCGAAATGCTCGAGGCGTCGGGCGCGTCGGATGTTCGGCCGTTCAATGACAATTCTACGCCGGGACTCTGCATCCATGAGATGGGGACCGCTCGCATGGGTCGCGACCGCAAGACATCGGTGCTCAACAGTTGGAACCAGGCGCACGAGCTGCCGAACCTGTTCGTGACTGACGGCGCGTGTATGGCATCGTCGGCGTGCCAGAATCCATCGATAACGTACATGGCGCTTACGGCGCGGGCCGCGGCACACGCGGTGGCTGAGCTCAAACGGAGAACGATATGAGCGAGCGTAAATCACGGCGCGAGTTCATCAGCGAGGCCGCGACGGCAGCGCTCGCGTTAGGCATCATTCCAGCGCAGTTCGTTGGGTGCGCCGCCGCAGATGGAAAGGCGGATGCGGACACTCCCATCACGCCAGCGGGCGACACGCTGGATCGCATCGGTGTGCAGCTCTATACCGTGCGCACGCTCATGGAGAAGAACGTCGAGGACACGCTGCGCCAGGTCGCGGGGATCGGCTACCAGGAAGTGGAGTTCGCCGGCTACTTCAACCGCGCACCGAGCGCGATCAAGCTAACGCTCGATTCGTTAGGCTTGGCTGCACCCGCGGCGCACGTCGCCCTGAACGATCTCGAAGGGGAACGCCTGCCGCGCACGCTCGAGGCGGCAAATACACTAGGACATCGCTACCTGATCGTCGCTTGGATGCCGCCGGAGGCGCGCAAAACTATGGATGACTGGAAGCGCATCTCGGAACGCTTCAACAAAGCGGGCGAAGCCGTCAAAGCGAAGGGGATGCAGTTTGCTTACCACAACCACGACTTCGAGTTCGTGCCGATCGATGGCCAGGTGCCGATGGACGTCATGCTCGAAGCGACCGATCCATCCCTCGTTAGGGTAGAGCTGGACCTGTACTGGATCAGCATGGCGGGCGGTGACTGGCGCACCTATTTCGCGCGCTGGCCGGGCCGCTTCAAGCTCGTTCATGTCAAAGACTCGGCAGGTCCACCGAAACATGAGCAGCGTGACGTGGGCGCAGGTTCGCTTCCCTTCGCGACGATCTTCGCGCAGCGAGCGAGCGCGGGGATCGAACACTTTTTCGTGGAGCACGACAATCCACCCGATCCACTCGCGTCGATCACGGCAAGTTACAATCATCTAAAGCAGCTGACGTTCTGATGCCGAGTCGCCGGGAAGTGCTGCACGGAGCCGCCGCGCTGGCGGGCGTGCTGGCCATCCCTGGACTGCAAGCGCGAACGGCCGGTCCTGGCAGGCTACGCCAAGCGGTCTGCCGCTGGCCCTTCAACCAAGTGCCGTTAGGCGAGTTTTGTACGCGTGTCAAGGCGATGGGGATCGAAGCAATCGATCTGCTCACCGAAGATGAATGGCCGGTCGTGCGCGATGCAGGGCTGGCCTGTTCCATGGCGACGCCAACGAAGCGGCGCGACTTCATCGCGACGGGGCTCAACGACCGGGCCAATCATGTGCTGCTGCTCGGCGAGCTGGAGCGGGCCATACGCGGAGCCAAGGCGGCTGGGATACCTAACGTCATCGCCATGCCCGGCAACAGGCGCGGCAAGAGTGATCGCGAGGTTATCGAAGTGACGGCCGAAGGGCTCAAAAAGATCACCCCTCTCGCGGAGCAGGAGGGGGTGACGATTTGCCTCGAGATGTTGAACAGCAAAGTCGACCACAAAGACTTCTCAATGGATCGCACGGCGTTAGGCGTCGCGATCTGCCAAGCCGTGGGGTCGCCGCGCGTGAAGCTGCTGTACGACATCTATCACATGCAGATCATGGAAGGGGACATGATCCGCACGATCCGCGACAACCTGCAGTACATCGGGCATTTCCATACAGCGGGGGTCCCCGGCCGGCACGAGCTCGACCAGTCGCAGGAGCTGTACTATCCCGCGATCGCGCGGGCCATCGCCGACACTGCGTTCTCCGGGTATTTCGCGCACGAATTCATTCCTACGCGAGCATGGGACGCAGCCTTGCAAGAGGCGATCGACGCGTGCCGTGTCTAACCTGCGTAGACACGGATCATGACTGACGGCGCGTCGGCTACGTGCCCAAGCGCCATCTCAGAGATGAGGACGATCCTTCGAACAGTACGAATTCTTCTCGGCGGATGAGCGGATGAGTGTCACCTGCGGTGCGGCGGGCGCCTCTCTTCTCATCGCACGGAACGCTCGGCCGTTTGCAAGAAGTATCTCATTGCGGCCAGATGCTTATCGTTGGACAGCCGCAAGCGTATTAAACCAGCCAGCTTGCGCGGTGACCGACGGCTCGCTACGTGCACCCCCGTCATTTTAGAGTGTCCCCGCGCGGCAGGCGCTGTGGAATCCCTGGATCAAGCTCGTGGGAAATGACACAAGCTTCGACATTGATTCTGAAAGGATTGGATCTGGATATCTAATCATTGCTTGCCGGAGCACACGGGAAATGGCGGAGTTCCCTCTACACTCGCCACGCCGGGATCAGAGCGAAGGATCGGAATAGAAGCGTCGGGAAGAATTCCTCCAATCCCGTTGATTTGGTCGAACCGATGTGTGATCCGCCCGCCGAGTTGCAAAAACTTCGACTCGTCAGGGGAGTCGAATGGATTCGACGACTTGTATAGCACGCTCACGTGCCAGTCGTAACGCCGTGGATCCGCGACTCGTAGCAAAACTTGGACGCCGGAGGCATCCGCAAGGCGAGGGACTTCTTTGGTGGGCATCCACACGCGAAGTGCAGGCGAATGAAACGAATAGACGATCTGTGCGCCATGCTGTTGAACAGTGCTCCGGTCTGCGCTCGTGGGCCGGTCAAACGGCCCTCCCGGACCAGTCCGAAAAAATGCGACGTCGACTAGGGTATTCGTGTCGGCTGGCTGAACACCGCCGACCCAGCGACGGCATAGGAACAACACCGTCGGCTCACGCAACGCAGCGGGATCGCGACTCGGATCCGGCGGTGGGGGCCGATACCCTCCCGGTGCAGTAGGGCTCCCACAGCCTAGTGCCAATAGCGCTAAAGACCGTAGAATGAACGTGGTGTTCAACACGCGCTGCCGTTCTCCGAATTCCGTTAAAGCGGTCCGAAATCAAGGACACGCGCATGGGCCCTGGGACCGGACTTCAGCTTAACCTGCTAGTAGGGTGGTGTACCTATTGGGATGTATGTTGCGTAGACGGAGAGCGGCGTCTCCCGGCCGCCGTCGCTAGTGGCGATGCGTTCCACGTTAGGCGTGGCTTGCTCGCGACTATGGTTGCCGTTGGAAACGTTGGATGCAATCCGATGGCTACATCCGCTTGGAGCAATCCTTTCCCGAACTTCGTATCGTAGCCATTCGGGCCAAGGTCCTTCGTACTCCAAATCAGCTGCGAAACGATGTCTGGGCCGGTCCAGTCCGCTCGAAACGCGCGCATCAAAACCGCGGCGCCTGCCACGTGAGGGGCCGAAAGCGATGTTCCACAGCTCAAAGCTGTAGTGTTCGGCACAAACGTCGTTGCGGCCCTGAAAGGTGCGCTGAGATCCACATGCGTTCCCCAGTTTGATCTGCTGTTCCTACCGCATGGAGTTGGATCAGCAAAGGTAAGGTCGTCGTTCATACCCGAGACGCCGAGAACGTTCGAGTACCCCGCGGGATAGTGAACGACATTGGAGGCGTCGTTGCCGGCCGCCGCGACGAGCACGATGTTGGCTGCCCATACTGCAGCAACCGCCGTAGCTGTGGTTGTGGAAAAGCCTGGTCCACTAAAGCTCATATTAACAACGCCGCGATTGCCGAGGTTACCAGCCGCCCAATTCAGCGCAGCGTTGATGTCGTTTGGAAGGCACGCCGCGTTAGGCGGTGCAAGATTGTTGCACGCGCCCCAGAACACGAGATCGCTCGCAAGGATGCCCGGAGCGAGGCCGTAGCCGCTATCAATGATTAGCAGCCGAGCGCCGGAGCCAAACGAGACCGTCCATGCCGTCGGCGCATTGACGAGCTGCAGGTTTGTCGATATCTCCTGAGCCATTGACGCCGCGCCCCGTTTCGATCTTAGATCAACCGATACAGCCGGTTGGTAGGGCGGCCCTTCGGAGTGGTTGAATTGCACACTCGTGGGCGGGCCTAACTTCGCCATTGCCCTTCCGCCCAGGTCGTTCGAATGCGGTTTTGGTGCCGCGCGCTCCGAATCGACGTTAGGCAGAGTCCTGCGACATGCGCGCGGTAAGAAAGGTTGTTGCCCCGTTGCGACTGAATCGGGAGATAGCCAATCTCGTCGACCACAAGGAGACTCCGAGGATGAGCGTCTTGAGGCGGTGCGAGTGTCGGCCGCCAGCCTGCGGGTCTTCGAGTGATATAAGCAGCTCGGCGACGGCCCGTGGCAGGACGGCTGTTGAGGCATGCCGAGTGTGACGCGCAGCGGCTAGATTCGAGCGATTATGGAGCGTCGAAACATACCCGTTCGCAAGCTGTGGCTTGGCGATGAAGACGAGCTATCGGACTACTATGACAAGACGCCCTCAGAGCGTCTCGCGATGATTTGGCCCATCACCGTCGCGGCGTGGGCGATGGCCGGTCACGACATAAGTGAACTCAGACTTTCGCGATCTGCTGTCCGCATTATCCGCGGCGGGCGCTGAATTTTTGGTGGTCGGCGCCCAGGCCGTCGGCATCCATGCCATCCCTAGAGCAACGGGTGATCTGGACGTGTGGGTCGGGACGCACCGCGAGAATCCGGCGCACGTTTGGAGTGCGCTACATGCGTTTGGCGCCCCCTTGGACAACCTGTCGATCGACGACTTGAGACAACCAAACTTGATCTTCCAAATGGGGGTCGTTCCGGTCCGCATTGACGTGATTACGTCGGTCGAGGGGCTGGCATTTGAGGAATGCTGGCCGCGGCGCATCACAGCACGCTATGGAGACCTCGACATTCCGGTGATCGGGCTGGATGATCTCATTGTCAACAAACGCGCGGTGGGTCGCACGAGAGATCTCGCCGACGTCGAGCTGCTCGAAAAAATACGAAAGCGCATCCGCTGATGACACAGCAACGACCTGTCTACGACGTCTGCATCGTCGGCTCCGGCGCCGGCGGCGGCATCGCGGCGCACAGCCTAACGAAGGCCGGCGCAAACGTCGTGCTCCTCGAGGCCGGCCGCAACTGGGACATGCTCAAAGACTCGGCTATGATGAAGTGGCCGTATCAGTCTCCGCGGCGCGGGGCCAGTACGCGCGAGCGACCATTCGGTGAATTCGATGGTTGCATCGGCGGGTGGGAGATCGACGGTGAGCCGTACACACGCGCGCCGGGAACGAACTTCAGCTGGTGGCGCGCGCGTCAGGTTGGTGGTCGCACGGTGCACTGGGGGCGCATTTCACTGCGTTTTGGTCCCGACGATTTTCGTCGCAAGAGCATCGACGGGTTGGGGGACGACTGGCCGATCGGCTATGACGACATAAAGCCTTACTACGATGATTTGGATCGTCTCGTCGGGATCTTCGGATCCAACGAAGGGCTGCCGAACCATCCCGATGGCGTTTTCATGCCGCCGCCGAGGCCGCGCTGCTGGGAGCTGGTAGTCAAGCAAGCAGCGGACAAGCACAAGGTCACCTGCATCCCGTCGCGGCTGTCGATCATCACAAAGCCGTTAGGCAACCGCGCCCCGTGCCATTACTGTGGCCAGTGCAACCGCGGTTGCATGACGAACTCGAACTTTTCGTCTGTTGGCGTTTTGATTCCGCCCGCGCTCGCGACGGGGCGCCTAACGCTCATCACCGAAGCGATGGCGCGCGAGGTGACTATCGGTCGCGATGGGTTGTGCACCGGCGTGTCATACGTGAACAAACGCACCGGCACCGACGAGCATATACGCGCGCGTGTTGTTGTGCTGGCGGCGAGCGCGTGCGAGACGGCGCGTCTGCTGCTCAACTCGAAATCGTCGCAATTTCCGCAGGGGCTCGCCAACTCCAGCGGCGCGGTCGGTAAATACATCACCGACACGACGGGAACCGACGTTGGCGCGTTCGTTCCGAAGTTGATGGATCGGCCGCCGCATAACGATGACGGCGTGGGCGGTGCGCACCTCTACATGCCGTGGTGGCTCGACAACACGAAGCTGGATTTCCCACGCGGCTACCACATCGAGATCTGGGGAGGGGGTGGCGTGCCGTCCGCCGGTTTCATGGGTGGGATTCAGAACTACCCTGAGGGGGGCGGCTACGGCGCTGATCTCAAGCAGCAGTACCGCAAGTATTATGGCGCCACGGTCGGGTTCTCAGGCCGCGGCGAAATGATCCCTAACGATGATACGTACTGCGAGATCGATCCTAACGTTGTGGATCGCTGGGGGATTCCGGTGCTGCGTTTCCACTGGAAGTGGACTGATCACGAGCTGAATCAGGTGAAGCACATGCAGGAGACATTTCGCACCTTGCTCGCCGAGATGGGCGGCACGCCGCGTTCTCCGATGCCGACAAAGGAGCAAGAGTACGGCATTGCGGCAGGAGGGGTCATCATCCATGAGTTAGGCGGGGCGCGCATGGGGAATGACCCAAAGACCAACGTGCTAAATAGTTGGTGTCAGGCGCACGACGTAAAGAATCTGTTCGCTGCTGATGGCGCCCCATTCGTGAGTCAGGCAGACAAGAATCCGACGTGGACGATCATGGCGCTGGCAATGAGAACGTGTGCGCATATCGCGGAGCTGCGCGAGAAGAGGGAACTATGACAAAGAGGTCTGAGGTCAGAGGTCTGAGGTCAGAGCAACCCGTAACGCGACGTGAGGCGCTAGGCAGACTCGCCCTTGCGTCGATGGCAGGAGCAATTGCGTTTACGCCGAGCGAAGTCGCGCACGCGGTGCGTTCGATGCGCGAGGAGACGCAGGCCGCGCCGTTCAAACCAAGGTTCTTCACGGCGCACGAATACGCGACGGTGAGCATCCTCGTCGATCTCATTATTCCGAGGGATGAGCGGTCGGGGAGCGCGACGGACGCCGGCGTGCCGCCGTTCATGGACTTCATCATGACAGACGGTACGGAGCAGCGGCGACTCGCCATGCGCGGCGGACTCGCGTGGCTCGATCGTGAGGCGCGCAACCGCTTCAGTGTGCGCGATTTCCGGCGCCTAACGACGGCTCAGCGCAAACAGATCCTCGACGACATCGCCTGGCCCAAGCGCGCCAAGCCAGAGCACTCGCACGGCGTGGCGTTCTTCAATTCCTTCCGCGACCTCACGGCATCCGGCTTCTGGTCGTCGCAGATCGGCGTCAAGGATCTCGGCTACCAAGGGAATATTTTCGTGGCCGAGTGGAAAGGATGCCCAGCGCACGTGCTCGAAAAGCTCGGAGTATCCGGCTAGCTCCGGCTCGGCTCCCCTGATGCACGATCGGTTGCCGAGCGCTAAATAAAGTCGACCTCGCCAGCCGAGATTGGGCGCTCGCTCGATTTCGGCAGACTCGCTTCGCGTTGCTGAGCCTCGCGCAATTCGCGCACCGACTGCATGATGAGTCGACCGCTCTTTCCCGCCTCGCGGCAGGAGGTGCCCGTATGGCTCGCCTAACGACGCATTCCCACAGAATCGGCGTCTCGCTCCTATTCGTGCTCGGGCTCGCGACGCACGCGCACGCTCAGGAGATACGCTCCGACACCCTTTTCACGACGGAGAAGTATCTCAACTTCGAGCAGGTCGGCGATCCACAGATCGCGCCCGACGGCTCGCAGATCATCTACGCGCGCCGCTACGTCGACAAGATGAACGATCGCTGGGAGTCGGCGCTCTGGATCATGAACGCCGACGGCACGAAGAACCGTTTCCTCGTAAAGGGGAGCGGCGCGCGCTGGTCCCCCGACGCCACGCGCATTGTCTACACTGCCGAAGGGGAGCCGAGTGGGCCGCAGATCTTCGTTAGGTGGATGGATGCTGAAGGGGCAACTTCGCAAGTCACGCGTGCGACCGATCCGCTCGGCGATGTGCGTTGGTCTCCAGACGGAAAGTCGATCGGCTTCAGCATGTTCGTCCCGGTCAAATCGGAGTTCAGCATCGATATGCCCGCCGCGCCAAAAGGGGCGAAGTGGACCGGTGCGCCGCGCTTTGTGGAGAAGCTGCACTATCGCTTTGACAGACGCGGATTCCTCGAGCCCGGGATGCGGCACTTGTTCGTCATTCCAGCCGATGGTGGGAGTCCGCGCCAAATCACGCGCGGCAACATCGTGATCGGGTACACGAACGAGGGACAGGCCGCGGGGATCGGTTGGGATTGGGCGGCCGGCGGACGGTCAATCGTGTTCGACGGCGCGGATACGGGAACGGTGCTCAAGTATCGTTTCGGCGATATCTACGCTGCCGACGTCCAAACTGGCGTCATTCGCAAGCTCACCCCCCAGAGCGGCGCGTGGTCCGGCCCCGTTGCATCGCCCGATGGTCGCCGTGTCGCGTTCCGGGGCTTCCCGGCCAAGCGCGTGAGCTACCAGGCCTCGGACGTTTATGTGATCAACCTGGATGGCAGCGGCTTCGCCAAGGCGACAGGAAGTCTGGACCGTGATCCAAGTGGAATTCTCTGGGCGCCGGACGGGAACGGCTTGTACTTCACAGTCGCCGACAAGGGGACGACGAATGTCTACTTCTCTTCGTTAGGTGGGGAACCGAGGCGCCTAACGAGCGGCACGCACATGTTGTCCATGGCCTCCCTCGCGAAGACGGGGGTTGGAGTTGGGGTGCGCTCCGCAGCGAAAGAGCCGGCGGATGTGGCGCGCATCGACTTGCGCCAGGGCGGCGTATCAACCTTGACGCGCGTCAACGAGGACATTTTGGCCAACGTCAAGCTCGGTGATCTGGAGGAGTTGTGGGTCACCTCGAGCGGCAATACACGCGTGCACGGCTGGATCGTGAAGCCACCTGGATTCCAGCCTGGCCGCAAGTATCCGCTGCTGTTCGAGATCCACGGCGGCCCGCACGCCATGTACAACGTCGGCTTTGATGCGGAATTCCAGAACTTCGCGGCGAACGGATATGTGGTGCTCTACACGAACCCGCGCGGCTCGACGAGTTACGGCAGCGCCTTCGGCAACGCGATCGAGAACGCCTATCCAAGTATCGATTACGACGATCTGATGGCTGCGGTAGACACTGTAGTTAGGCGCGGACTGGTGGACACGACGCGCATGTATGTCGGCGGCTGCTCCGGTGGTGGTGTGCTGTCGAGCTGGGTGATCGGTCACACGAACCGCTTCGCTGCCGCGGCAGTGCGATGTCCCGTGACCAATTGGCTCAGCATGGCGGGAACGACTGACATCCCGCTCTTCACGTACAATTTCTTCGAGAAGGCGTTCTGGGAAGATCCCACGAAATGGCTGGAGCACTCCTCGCTGATGTACGTGGGGAAAGTCACGACACCGACGCTGGTGATGACGGGTGAGCTTGACCTGCGCACCCCGATGCCGCAGTCGGAGGAGTACTTCGCCGCGCTCAAGATGCGCGGTGTTCCCTCTGCGCTGCTGCGCTTCGAGGGGGAGTACCATGGAACGAGCTCACGACCGTCCAATTGGTTGCGCACTCAGCTGTACATGATGCAGTGGTACGGCAAGTGGCGGCGCACATCCGACCGGCAGGTGACGTCGGATCACTGAGGCTTGGCGTTAGGCAAGGCTCCTTTGTGCGGTTTTCGCGAACCGCACTAGGAGCCCTCGCCGCGCTGCTGCTATTTTCTGCGGGCGCGCGGCGCAGTTGGCGCCAGGTCATTGAGACCGCGTCGGCTGAGACGAAGTATGTCCAGCGACGATTCGCCAGCCGCTTGGCTGATGCACGATCGTCATCGTAAGTAACCCGCCAAACGTGAAGTTGCCGCGCGTGGAATCCTGCACCGATGTGTGATAGTGTGTGAGCACTGACGCTGCGCCGGGGGCGACGGGCGTGACCTCGAGCGAATCAAAAGTCATTTCCAGCGATGTGGTGAGCGGAAGCGCTCCGTAGTATCCCCTGAGCGCCGCGTTCGAGCGCAGTCGTACCTGGCCATCCTCGATCCAGCGCAACGTCGAATCGCCGACGTATAGCCCGACGAGGGAATCCCACTGGCTGTTGGCTGCCTAACGCCGGAAATCATCCAATATGGCGTGCACACTGTCGCGCAACGCCTCGGCATGCGCGGGAGTCATCGTCGACTTGCCTGACGAGCAGGCGACGGTAAGAGCGCCGATGATCGCGATGCGCGCCCTCATACGTGCGATGCGCGTCCGCGCACTTCGTCGAGCGAGATGCGCAGAATGACCGTGCGAGATGGCGTCGGGTCGTCTGGAGTCATCGTTTGGGGAACGAGACGCCGCAGAATTTCGACTGCCTTGCGATGCTCGCTTGGATTATCGGCGCCCGGTACTCCTGCGATGAAGTGCGCCGTTCCCTTTACCACGACGCTGGTCCAATCGAACGGGGCGTTGACCTCGTCGACCTCAAAGGCGATCGCCGGCTCCTCCCCTAACGTCGAGACCATCGTGCCCACACTCGTTCGAAGGTAGAGACATTCGTCGTCAAGTACGTAGTGGATCGGTTCCACGTCGACACGATCGTTCTGGGTGAACACAATGCGCCCATAGTGGTTGCGTCGCAGGACAGCTACGCACTCGTCTTTAGTCAGCTCGCGGAAGGTCGGTGTTCGCATGCAGTGAAGATAGCGCTCTCGTGCGCGTTGCGGTTCGGTCCGGCTGGAATCGACCATCGGCGGATCATGAGCGCGGCACACGCCGTGCGAGCCTGACGTGCGACAGCAGCACGGCGACCCATCAAAGGCGCGGTTTGGGAATATCTGCCGCGCCGGCCGGCGCCGTTAGAACACGCGAATGAAGCCTAACGAGAACGTGGCACGCAGTAGCTTAGTCCGTCCGGAGGTCGCAGCGTCGTCGTCGCATAACACGATGTGGCGCTCACCGGGTCGCGCGGGTGCCTCCCTTCCCATCGAGCGCGTCGATGTCTCGGCGTACGTCGTTCCAACGGATGCCCCAGAGTCCGACGGCACCTACGAGTGGAACGCGACGACACTCGTTCTCGTGCGCGCTCGTGCCGCCGACAAGTGCGGGCTTGGCTACACCTACGCTGATACAGCGACTGCGCAATTGGCGGCGGACACGCTGAGCGAGCTCGTCTGCGGCCACGACGCGATGTCCATCCCTGCCGTGTGGGACGAGATGGTCGGCGCGGTGCGCAATCTCGGACGCCCCGGTATTGCCTCGATGGCAATCTCAGCGGTGGACGCGGCGCTATGGGATCTGAAGGCCCGCTTGCTCGACTTGCCACTTGTCACGTTGTTAGGCGCGGTGAGAGACAGCGTGCCTGTGTACGGCAGCGGCGGGTTCACATCATACACGCCAACGGAATTGCGTACCCGTCTGAGTGAATGGGTTACGCACGGTATTTCCCGTGTGAAGATGAAAGTCGGTCGCGATCCACGGGCCGACGTTGCGCGTGTGCGCGCCGCTCGCGAAGCCATTGGCGAGCGCGCCGAGCTTTTCGTCGATGCAAACGGCGCGTTCGCGCGGAAAGAAGCGCTGCGCTTTGCTGAAGCGTTCGCGGAATATGGGGTGAGTTGGTTCGAAGAGCCGGTCCCGTCTGAGGACCTTGAAGGGCTGCGGTTGTTGCGAGATCGTGCGCCGGCCGCGATCGAGATTGTCGCGGGCGAATACGGTTACGACCTCGCGTACTTCAGGCGCATGCTCGCCGCAGGAGCGGTGGACGTCTTGATGGCGGACGCCACAAGATGCGCGGGAATCAGCGGCTTTCTGCGCACGGGCGCGTTATGTGAAGCGTACGGCATTCCGCTGTCTTCGCACACGGCGCCGGCGCTACATGCACACGCTTGCTGTGCGCTAACACCCGTTAGGCACGTCGAGTACTTCCACGACCATGCGCGCATCGAACAGTTGTTGTTCGAAGGTGCGCTGGAGCCGATCGCGGGCGAGCTGCGCCCTGACCTTTCGCGTCCGGGGCTCGGTCTCGAGCTGAAGGATGTCGAGGCGGCGCGCTATGCCGCCTAACCACTCGCCGTACGAGGCGTTGGAAGCCGAGTTGCGGGGGCTCGTGCGCGGGGAGGTGCGGTTCGATGCTGGGAGCCGAGCGCTGTACGCGACGGACGCGTCGAATTACCGGCAATTGCCGATCGGTGTCGTGTTCCCGCGCGACGAAGAGGACGTGGTGCAAGCAGTCGCGGCGTGCAGACGGCACGATGCGCCCGTGCTTCCGAGAGGTGGCGGGACGAGTCTGGCGGGGCAGTGCTGCAACGTCGCTGTCGTGCTCGAAATGTCCAAGTACATGACCGGCATACTCGAGCTGGACGTCGCGAGTCGGCGCGCGCGTGTGCAGCCGGGCCTCGTCCTCGACGATCTGCGCGACGCGGCTGAACGGCATCGGTTCACATTCGGCCCGGATCCGTCGACGTATAACCGCTGCACGTTAGGCGGCATGATCGGCAACAACTCTTGCGGTGTGCACTCGGTGATGGCGGGGAAGACCGAAGAGAACACGGAAGAGCTGGACGTCCTACTATACGAAGGACTGCGGTTGCGAGTCGGCTGCACGACGGAGCCGGAGCTCGACGAAATCATCCGTTTTGGCGGACGTCGCGGTGAGATCTACGGCCGACTCAGGTCGCTGCGCGACAAATACAGCGACAAGATTCGCGAGTGCTACCCGGCGATTCCGCGGCGGGTCTCGGGGTACAACCTTAACCACCTGCTCCCAGAGAACGGGTTCAACGTCGCGCGCGCACTCGTAGGGAGCGAGGGAACGTGCGCCATAGTTCTCCAAGCGACTCTGCGCCTCGTACCCAGCCCGCCTGCGCGGGCGTTGGTTGTTCTCGGGTATCCTGACGTATACAGCGCGGGCGATCACGTCGCGCAGATCCTCGAGTTCGGCCCCATCGGTCTCGAAGCCTTCGATGACATTCTTGTCGACAGCATAAAGCACAAAGGGCTCCATCCAGGAAGCACTGAGCAGCTGCCTAACGGCAAAGGTTGGCTGCTCGTCGAATTCGGTGGCGACACGCCGGCGGAAGCACAGGAGCGTGTGCGCCTGTTGATCGACAGGCTGGGGCAGGGTAACGGCCGTCCAACGATCAAACGAGTAGACGATCCGCTCGTTGCACGAACGATGTGGAAGGTGCGTGAGTCTGGACTCGGTGCCACCGCGCGCATGCCAGATGGGCGCGATACCTGGGAAGGGTGGGAAGACGCTGCCGTCCCTCCGGCTAAACTCGGCGACTATCTGCGTGACTTCCGTCAGCTGATGCTAGGTCACGGTTATGAGGGGACCTTATACGGGCACTTCGGCGATGGCTGCGTGCACACGCGCATCGACTTTGATCTGGCCTCGACGGAAGGAGTGGCGCGCTACCGCCGGTTCGTCAGCGACGCAGCCGATCTCGTCGTTAGGTACGGCGGATCGCTGTCAGGAGAACATGGTGACGGCCAATCACGCGCCGAGCTGTTGCACAAGATGTTCGGCCCCGAGCTCGTTGAAGCATTTCGCGAATTCAAAGCGATCTGGGACCCAAGCGGGAAGATGAATCCGGGAAAGGTCGTCGACGCCTATCGACTCGACGAGAATCTGAGGCACGGCCCGGGACACGCACCGAAACAGGTACAAACGCACTTCAGCTATCCCGGCAGCGATCGCGGCAGCTTTGCGCGTGCGACGCTGCGCTGTGTTGGCGTGGGTGAGTGCCGCCGCTCGCACGAAGGGACGATGTGCCCCAGTTACATGGTGACTCGTGAGGAGAAACATTCCACGCGCGGTCGCGCACGCCTGCTCTTCGAGATGCTACAGGGCGAGGTGATCTCCGACGGCTGGAAGAGCGAGGAGGTCCGCGACGCGCTGGACCTGTGTCTCGCGTGCAAGGGGTGTAAACGCGAGTGCCCCGTGAGCGTGGACATGGCGACGTACAAGGCGGAGTTCTTGGCGCATTATTACCAGGGACGCCTGCGTCCGCGTCATGCATACGCGTTTGGATTGATCGGACGCTGGGCGCGATTTGCGGAGCTGTCGCCAGCGCTTGCGAATTTCTTCACGCAGACGCCGTCGTTAGGGCGCGTCGCGAAGGCAACAGCTGGGATTGCGACGCAACGCCGCATCCCCGCTTTCGCCGCAGAATCGTTCAAACGCGGCTTCCATGCGCGGCAACGCACTCGGCGTGATGGCCCGCGCGTGATCCTTTGGGCGGACACATTCAACAATCATTTCAAGCCCGCCACAGCGCACGCGGCGGTCACCGTGTTGGAACGCGCTGGATACACTATCGACGTTCCGCGTCAGTGGCTCTGCTGTGGACGTCCACTGTACGACTACGGCATGCTCGATACAGCAGTCCGATGGTTGCGGCGCATCTTAACGACTTTGCGCGCCGACATTAGAGCCGGAACGCCAGTTATCGGCCTGGAGCCGAGCTGCGTTGCTGTTTTCCGTGACGAGTTGCCGGCGCTATTCCCCGATGACGAGGACGCCCAGCGCCTGAGTCGGCAGACCTACCATCTAAGCGAGTTTCTCGTCAAGCATGCGCCAACGTTCGCGGTGCCAGCGTTAGGCACCAAGGCTCTGGTGCACGGGCACTGTCATCACAAAGCGGTGATGACCATGAACGACGAGATCGCGCTCTTGCGCAAACTCGGGTTGGATCTGGAAGTGCTCGACGCAGGGTGTTGCGGAATGGCGGGGGCGTTCGGCTTTGAAAAGGAGCACTACGACGTCTCGGTGCGCTGTGGTGAACGCGTGCTGCTTCCCGCGATTCGTAACGCGGCGCAGGAGACGTTAATTGTCGCCGACGGATTCAGCTGCAGGGAACAGATAGAACAAGGTACGGGCCGGCACACAATGCACCTGGCCGACGTGTTGGCAATCGCATTGCAACACGAGCGCGAGGCGCCCACATCGAAGTTCCAAAGGAGTCAGCCATGAGAGGCAACGGCAACAAAACCAATGGAAGAGGAAGAAAGCCCAAAAAGACTGCCACTGTCGCCGAGATCATTATCGAGCGTCTGAGCGACTGGGGCGTGTCGGTTGTCTTCGGCATGCCTGGTGACGGGATCAACGGTCTGATTGAAGCACTGCGTGTTCGTCAGGACGAAATCCGCTTCGTGCAAGTGCGGCACGAGGAGGCTGCCGCGTTCATGGCGTGTGGTTATGCCAAGTTCACCGGCAAACTGGGTGTGTGCATGGCGACGTCAGGGCCTGGTGCGATTCACCTGCTCAACGGTCTGTATGACGCAAAGCTCGATGGCGCGCCGGTACTCGCCATCACTGGTCAGACATATCATGACCTCATCGGCACACGTTATCAGCAGGAAGTCGATCTCGTTTCGCTATTCAAAGACGTCGCGGTTTACGATCAGCAGCTCACCGGAGCTGCGCAGGCACGCAGTCTGGTCGACGCCGCGTGCCGAGCGGCGCTCGCGACGAAGGGCGTCGCGCACATTACGTGTCCCGTCGATCTGCAAGAGCAGGAGCTCAAAGAGGACGAGCCATCGCCGAAAAAAGTCGCCGGCCACACGACCAACGCATGGACACCGCCGATCGTCGTGCCACGCGAAATGGATTTGCGCCGCGCCGCCGAGCTGCTGAACGCAGGGACCAAGACAGCCATTCTTGCCGGCCATGGCGCGTTAGGCGCTGCTGTCGAGCTCGAGAAATGTGCGGAGTTGTTGGCCGCGCCGATTGTCAAACCGCTGTTAGGCAAAGCTGTCGTCCCGGATGACTCACCATACACAACCGGCGGCATCGGCCTGCTCGGCACGCTCCCGTCGGAGCTTGCGCTCGAGGAGTGTGATTCGCTGCTGATCGTGGGATCGAGCTTCCCGTACATGGAGTTCTATCCCAAGCCCGGTCAGGCGACCGCCGTTCAGATCGATTGCGATGCCTCACGCATCGGGTTGCGCTATCCCGTGGATATCGGGCTCACAGGTGATGCAAAGGCGACGTTGCAAGCGCTCTTACCGTTCGTGAAGAAGCGCTCCAAGCGGAGCTTCCTCGAAGAAGCGCAGAAACGGATGGTCGAATGGCGCGAGCTAATGCTGGACCGAGGGACGCGACAGGACGAACCGGTCAAGCCTCAAGTTGTGGCACACACACTGAACGAGCTGTTACGCGACGACGCGATCATCGCGACAGATAGTGGAACTGTGACAACGTGGGCGGCGCGGCACCTGAGCATTCGCCGCGGGCAGATGTTCTCGCTCTCTGGCAACCTCGCCACGATGGCGTGCGGTCTTCCGTACGCGATCGCTGCGCAGGTCGCCTATCCGAACCGTCAATGTGTTGCGTTCGTTGGTGACGGCGCGTTCGCGATGTTGATGGGAGACTTCGCGACCGCCGTGAAATACAACTTGCCTATCACTGTGGTCGTGATCAAGAACAACACGTTAGGCATGATCAAGTGGGAGCAGATGGTATTTCTCGGGAATCCGGAATACGGCGTCGAGCTGCAGCCGATCGATTTCGTGAAGGTCGCCGAGGCGTGCGGGGGCGTGGGATTTCGCTGCGAGAAGCCGTCCGAAGTGCGACCCGCGCTGCAGGCAGCGCTGCGCGCGAATCGGCCAGCGCTCGTGGAGGCAGTTGTTGACCCGTTCGTGCCACCAATGCCGGCTCGCGTGAAGGTCAAGCAGGCGACGAACCTGGCCAAGTCACTCGCGCGGGGCGAGCCGCATCGTGGACGCATCGCGCTGACGCTCTTCAGAGATAAGGTGCGCGATATGGGCTGACGTGTTACCAGAACAGCGCGAGCGTCAGGACGGTCGCCAGCATAAGTGTGCCGAGGCCGAGGGCGGCCAGCCTGCGGTAGCCGGCTTTGCCGATCGTCAGAATGATCCCGAGCTTCATCACTGAGTTCGCAATGATTCCGTCCGCGATCGCACGCGCTGCGAGTGACACGAGCCCTGGGGTTGTGCCGAGCCGGTTCATGGAGAGCGTCAGCGCGTCCATGTTCGCGTCATAACCTAGCGTTGCCGCACCTCCTCCGTCGCATCGGGCTCGACGGCAAAGTCGTGAGGTTCAGCTGTCAGTTTTTCCAGCCGTGAGTCCAGTAGCCTCTAATTGCCGTTCTACGGCTGCGGCCTATCGTCAGGCTGATTCTTGGGCGGGAAGACGTACCGGTTGGTGGTGAGTTTGTGATCCGCCACTGCGTCGGCGATGTCTTTTGTAGTGACGATTCCTATCAGGACGTCTTCCTGCATAACGAGGACACGATGGACGCCGGCGCTGCGCATCTTGTCCGCCGCCAGCTCCACTGGCGTCTCCGGCCCGAGGCAAAACAGATCTCGTGTCATGGCTTCGGCGACGGTGTGTTCTTCCAAAGCGTTCCACTCCGGACCGTCGACTTCGCTCATGCGCGCGGTGACATCGGCGCCAGCGTTTTCCCAGTTCTCCGCGAAGAACGTCACCGATGGGTCCTCAGCGTCGAGCTCCGCATCCGACCGTTCCCAACTATCCGTCTCCTCCAAGTCAGGGCGCTCTGTTGGCACTCCAGGGAGCGAGGCGGCGAAATCCATCAGATCGGTCGCCGAAATGACTCCCGCCACTTTTCCGGAGGCCACGACTGGAGCGCCACTCATCTGCCGAGTGGCGAATAGCGCCATCGCGTCGCGGATGGTGAGTTCCGGCGGGACCGACACAATGTCCGTCGTCATGATGTCTCGAAGCCGTAGCATGCTCACTCCTGGAAGAGGCCTCCGAGCTTTAGGGCCCGCTTCACACGGTAGGAAGTTTTGTACCTAGAGCGACCGGCTCGTTTCGGGGCGCAGCAGCTCCCGGCCGTGGCCGTTACATTGGCAAAATCGCCCCCGTGTCCCGGTCGCGCCCCGCAGCTCAGTACGCTCTGCGACGCCGGGCACGGCAGGCGCCTTGGCCGGGCTACCTGCTCGTGTTTCCCTCCGTTGATGCCATAGACAAGCCGTCCGACGCGGCGCAAGATCGAGGCGTGGAGCGGCTGTCTCCCCCCGCTCTCGGAGGGCGTTTCACATGCCCATGCTCTCTCAACGACTCGCGTTAGGCCTTTCCAGCAGGTACCGCATTGAGCGCGAGATCGGCTCTGGTGCCGCTGCGACCGTCTATCTCGCCGAGGATTTGCGCTACAAGCGCAACGTCGCGATCAAGGTTCTCCGACCCGAACTCAGCACCACCGTAGCAGGTGAGCGGTTTCTTCGGGAAATAGAAATCGTCGCGCAGCTTCTGCATCCGCATATCCTCGGCATCATCGACTCAGGGAATGCAGACGGCTTGTTGTTCTACGTCATGGCCTACGTCGATGGCGAGACCCTGCGGCAGCGCCTGGAACGCGAGCATGACCTCCCGATTGACGAGGCCCTGAGCATCGTGCGCGATGTCGCCGATGCGTTGGCGTACGCGCACCGTCGCGGCGTCGTGCACCGTGACATCAAACCGGAGAATGTGTTGCTGCACGAGCAGCACGCGCTCGTGACCGATTTCGGCATCGCACGCGCGATCGTGTCCGCGCGGCAAGCACGCGACGCCGGACACGAACATGTGACGCGCATCACGGCACCGGGAGTTTCGTTAGGCACCCCGGCGTACATGGCGCCGGAACAGGCAGCGGGTGACTCCGATGTGGATCATCGAGCGGATCTCTACGCGCTCGGCATTCTTGCGTACGAGCTGCTCGTCGGCGCGCCGCCATTTACAGGCCCTACGGCGCAGCACGTCATCGCGGCGCACGTCGGCCGCACTCCCGAGCCGCTCTCGCGCGTGCGTCGTGCGGTTCCTTCCGCCGTCGAACGGCTCGTTATGCGTTGCCTCGAGAAGCGTCCAGCGGACCGGTGGCAGTCGGCCGCGGAGTTCGTACACGCACTCGACAACCTCCCGGTCAGCGACACCGGCGAACGTGAAGCGAAAAAACGCGACACGGTGGAACACCACTTTCGACTAAGCGAAGATGTGTGCCGCAAGTTGAATCGCGCCACGCTCGACCCGCGTCTCATCGGAGACGAGCTGCATTATCTCGACAACCACGTCGCGTCGGACGTGCTCGTCTTGTATCTGCACGGAATGGGCCTGGATCACACCTCGTTCGATGCCGTGCTGCGCAGCTCTCCCTTTCGAGGGATCGCGATCTCGCTGTATGGCTTTGCCCCGGCGTCGCGCCGTCGCATTCCGCTGGCGATTGACGACCATGCGGTGATCGTTCGCGAGATGATTTACGACGTCGTCGCACGCGAGCGACCAGCCATCACGGTGCTGGCCGGTTTCTCGTCGGGAGGCGACTTCGGGTTTCACGTGATCAACGGCGCGCCAGCTGAACATCCGCTGCCGATCGATGGCTTCCTCTCGTTAGGCTGCAACCTGTCGCTCGAGATGTGCTTCGTGTCACGGCCGTTCGCCGAGCTCGCAGATCAGGCCCAGCCATCTATCGATCTGCTGCGCGGAATCGATTCACACGTGATGTCGGTCCAGGAGTGGATGTACCTGCACGACTACCTCGTGCGTATCCTGCGAAAGTTCGCCGGCGACTTGAGCGCGCTACAGAAGCACGCGCAGGACATCGTCAGAGCATTTGAAGGTGCCGACCCACATCCGTTCGACCGCTGGTATCGCGAAGCCACGGCGCGCGTGCCGAGCGTCCGTTGTGTGTTCGAAGAGACCCCGCTGTATTCGCGCCTCGTGCAAGACATGAAGCTGCGTAATCTCGATCACGGAGTACTCGGTCCGCACTATCGCGAGGAATCGCTCGTTATGGAACCGGCGATCGAGCACTTCGGATTGACCGAGCCGGCGCTAGTGCAACGGCAC
>JBQTIF010000292.1:0-16105 GCA_052388395.1 Gemmatimonadaceae bacterium
AAACGCGGCCGCGCCATCTGTTCGTCGAACGCCGTTTCGAGCGATTGAACATTTCCGACCGTTGCTTCGGGATCGATCTCCCGTGCAACTCGACGCAAGTGCTCGAGCCACGACGCCGCCGGCACGCTCGCCTGCATAACGATTCGGCTGAAGCGACCTGGCGATTGCAGGAAGGGAATGTACACATCGGAAGGCTGGTCGTCCGTCGGCGAGTGGCGCACATCGCGCACGATACCCACTACCGTACGTGACACGACAACACTGTCGCTCTGCTCATTTTCGACTTTCAACACCCGGCCTAACGCACTCGCGTTCGGCCAAAGGCGCCGAGCCGCCGTTTCACTCAAGAGGGCTACCGGCTCGCTGCCAACGCGATCGGACGCGATGAGCAATCGCCCTTGCACCAGCGGAATTGAAAGCGCCTCGAAGTACTCCGGCGAAACGTACACGACCCCGCTGTTTGTCGCGGCGCCGCCATCCGGCTGAACCGTCTGCGGGTTGAGCTCCGCCAATGGCGGCGGATAGCTGACTGCCGCTGCCGAAATGCCCCGCGTCATCTGCAGTCTGCCTAACAAGCGGTTGTAAAACGCGGCGCGTGACTGCGCGTCCGGATACGTTCGGTCACGGATAGCCAGCGTTGCGGTCATCACACCGACTGGTTGCATGCCGAGATCCACAGCGAGCATGCGAGCGACCGTGCGAATCATGAGTCCGCAGCCACTCAATAGGGCGAGTGACCCGGCTACCTCGAGCGTGATGAGCGAGAAGCGCGTCCGCCGAGCGCGCGTCCCATCATGTCCGTTCTGTTTTCCGCGTCGCAGAACGGAAAACAGCGACTGACGCGACGCGACCAGCATCGGCGCAAATGTCAGGGCGCCGGCGATCAATACCACGATCGCAGCGATCGCAGCACCCACGGCTAGATCGATCGATACCGCCGTCACACCGCCAGGGGCGGGACGTCCGAGCTGCTGACCAACGGTGACCGCGAGCTGGCGCGTCGCGAACCAGGCCAGAGTGATGCCTACGAGCGCCGCGCTACCTACGAGCAGCACTGCCTCCGTCAGCAGCATGCGCGCGACGTGACGCTGGCCAGCGCCTAACGCGAGACGCAGCGCCACTTCCTTCTGCCGCCGCAACCCTCGGATGAGGACAAGGAAGGCAACATTCGCGCAGGCAATGAGCAGCACGATGCTCACCGCGGCAGCAATGGCGAGCAGAATCGGCTTGACGCGGCGTGCCAGCTGCGTGTGCACTGATTGCAGCTCGACGGCGCGATCGGCTGGCAACGTCGTCCCGCCGCTCCGTGCTAGCTGTGTGATGCGCTGCGCGGCCAGGGCTGCCGGAACTCCGGCGCGAAGCTTGACGATGTAGGGATAGCTCGGCGCCCGCAGCGGCGTGAGCACGTCCGTGTACGGATTGAGGTGCCAAAAGTTGGGCGGGAGTATGCCAACAATCGTGAAGCGCTCCGGATCGTTAGGGCGATCGCTCACAAAGGCGTCAAATGCGCGCCCCAGCACTGCAGTGTCGCCAGCGAAACGCGTTTGCCAGAGCCCATGGCTGATCAGCACAACCTGCGCTGCTCCTGGGGCGAACTCTTCTGCCGCGAACGCTCTGCCAAAGCTCGGACTGATGCCGAGCCCCTGCATGAAGCCGGGAGTCACCCATGCCCCTCGCGCCGCTTCGGCGTGGTCACCGCCAATCAGGTAGAAGACATCGAGATCCCAAGCGATCGGATGCTCGACGACGTCATTGAGCGACTGCCAGTCGAGTGCCTCTAGCCCACGCACCATCGGATCGTCGGGGCGCGAATACGCCACCTGGTACAGCCGATCGCTCGCGGGGTACGGCAGGGCACGCACTACATATGCGTTAACGACGGCGATGACTGATGTCTCCAGTGCAATCGCCAGCGCGAGGATAGCGATGACAGCCGTTGTGAAGCCACGCGCCTTGATGAGAGTGCGTGCAGCCAATCGCACATCGTTGCTCAACCATTTCATGCAACGCTCCGGTAGCTTGAGCTAAGATGCCGCTCGGTCGCTCAGCGCTGCAGCAGGTGCTGAGTCGAGTAACGCACGCTTGCCTCGTATCAACAGAGGTGAACGGCCATCGCTTTGAACGACGCCCACACGTCTTCTCCCTCGCGCAAGGCCAGCTCCTTTGCCGACCGCGCCGTGATGGCCGCGACGAGCGGCACGCCGTCAACGTCGAGGGCAATGCGCGCCAGCGCGCCTAACGTGGACAGCTCCTCGATCCGGCCGCGGAAGACGTTGCGCGCGGAGGTGGCCGGTGCTGTGCGTGAGATCGTCACCTCTTCGGCGCGGATGACCGCGTACGCCGGTCCCGGCGGTGAGCTGCCAACCGTATAGATCGTGATCGGACCGGAGGCGAATTCGAGCGCGTGATATCCGGAGGCAAGCGCTGACGCGTCGCCAAACGTTGCGTCGCTTTCGACAAAATCGGGCGGCGCATCGCGCAATACCGATACGGTCCCGGACAGCACGTTCTCGGCGCCGAGGAATTCTGCGATGTAGGGTGTTGCGGGGCGCCGGAACACCTCGTCAGGCGCGCCGTACTGGAGCACGCGACCGCCATCGAGCAGCACCGCGATGTCGCCTAACAAGCCTGCTTCAGTAAAGTCATGCGTGACTTGCAGCGCGGTGAATCTCCACTCGCGGTGCAGCGCACGTACCTCGCGTCGGGCGAGCGATCGCCGTTTGGGGTCCAGCGCGCTGAACGGCTCGTCGAGCAGCACAAGACCAGGGCGCCGCGCCAGCGCGCGCGCGAGCGCCACGAGCTGCCGCTCACCGCCGCTCAGCGACTGCACGTCACGGTCCGCCAGATCGCCGATCCCAAAGCGGCGCACGACTTCTTCGGCGGCCGATGCTTTGCTGGAAGCGGCGCCGTAGTCGACGTTCTCGCGCACGGAGAGGTGCGGAAAGAGGTACCCGTGTTGATAGACGATGCCGATGCCACGATCTTCTGGAGGATCGCGCGTGACGTCACGGTCGCCTAACGAGACATGGCCGGCCGTGAGCGGAGTGAGACCCGCTATCGCTTCGAGCAATGTCGTCTTGCCCGAGCCCGCCGGGCCGATCACGACGCCGTAGCCACCCGTCGGCACGCTGAAGGACACGTCGCGGAGCTGAAACGCACCGACGCGCGCGCTGACACCACGGATGCTGATCACCAGGGCTGATCCACGCGCCGCTCGTACCGTAGGAGCCGCAAGACGACGAGCGGCACTAGCGCAAACAACACGAGCGCAGCAGCCACCGGAATTGTCTCGGAAAGTCCGAATGTCGTGAAGCGATCGTAACTGAGCACGCTCACGGTCTTGGGGTTGTACGTCAGAATCACGATGGCGCCGAATTCGCTCACGGCTCGGGCCCACATCACGACAGCCGAGGCGACCAGGCCACGCATGGCGAGAGGGAGCGTCACGCGCCGCATCGCTCGCCAGGGACGGTCGCCTAACGTGCGCGCCACCCCTTCGTAACGCCTGTCGACGCGGGAAAAGGCTTCTCGCGCCCCGCTTACGTAGAGTGGCGCCGATACAAACAGCATCGCGGCAACGATACCTAACGGCGTACCGACGATCCCAAGGCCGGCACGCAGCATTGCTCCCCCGACGGCGCTCTCGCGTCCCAGGACCAGAAGAAGCGCAATTCCTGCCACCGGGTGCGGAATCAGCAGCGGGAGATCGAGGACGGCAGCGAGCCCACCCGCCACACGAGAGCGCGTGCGCGCCAAGAAGTACGCGAGTGGGGTGCCAGTCAGGATGCCGAACAGCGTCGCGCCAGTCGCTGTCACAGCGGTGAGCGCGAGCGCAGCGCGCAGTTCGCGGTCGCGGCCGACTGCGCGAATCCCCGACCCCCCTCCGCTCGTAACAAGTTCCGCGATTGGAGCGACTAAGAAGAGGAGCAGCAGCGAGCTCCCCAGCGCCGCGACGATCGTCACGATGCGATGTGTCAAGGGGTAGGCCCGAGGAATGGGTTTCGTACGCACCGCTATATTCTGCGCTGCGGGGTCGGATCTTGAAATATTGGCTCTAAATCACGGCGGCCTGGCGCAAATCACCGCGCGGTGAAAATGCGCCAGGCCGCAACGTTTAGGGCCAATATTTCAAGATCCGACCCCAACATCCGTCATCATGCCCGAACTCGCGCTCGACATTCAGCACATTGTGAAACGGTTCGCGCAGCACGTCGCCGTGCGCGAGTTGTCGCTACAAGTGCCTCGCGGCGCCGTTTACGGACTGTTAGGCCCCAACGGCGCCGGGAAGACGACCACGATCCGCATGATCCTGAACATCATCATGCCGGATCAAGGGACGATCCACATCCTCGGCCGATCGAACACGGAATCCGCTCTCCTCGATCGGGTGGGCTATCTCCCCGAGGAACGTGGACTGTACAAGAAGATGCAGGTGCGGCGCCTGTTACGCTTCCTTGCCGAGCTCAAAGGGATCGGCGCGCGCGAAGCCGACCGGCGCATCGGTCCATGGCTGGAGCGCCTAACGCTCAAAACAGCTGACAAGGATTGGGGCAACGCCAAGGTCGACGAGCTTTCGCGCGGGATGCAGCAAAAGGTTCAGTTTATCGCCTGTCTGCTGCATGACCCCGACATTGTGATTCTGGATGAACCGTTCAGTGGACTGGATCCAATCAACGCGCAGGCATTGAAGGACACTGTCATCGACCTCAAGCGGCGTGGCAAAACTATCCTCTTCAGCACGCACCTTATGGAGAGCGCCGAACGGATGTGTGATTCGGTTTGTATCATCGCCCGTGGAGAGAAGGTGTTGGATGGCGCAGTCGCGGAGGTGAAGGCCGGCCACGGTGTGCGACACGTCGCGCTCGCGCTCGGCGATATGGAGACAGACGGCGTTCGCCGGGTGCTGGATGATCCTCGGCTGGTGAAGAGCGTGGATGATCAGAACCGTTTCTTTGAGATCGAGCTGGCAGACGGCGCCAATCCGCAGGAATTGCTGCATCGCGTCGTGTCGTTAGGCGTTCCCATTGAACGCTTCGAACTCATTCAGCCTTCGCTGCATCAGATCTTCCTCGATCGCGTCGGCGCGAAAGGCGTCGAAGCAGGAATCACGGGCCATGGCTAAGCTCTGGGCAGTTGCCAAGCGGGAGTACCTCGAACGGGTGCGATCCAAGTGGTTCGTGATCGCTACGGTGCTCGGCCCATTCTTGATGGCGGCACTGATTGTCGTCCCGGCCTGGCTGGCGATGCGCAGCATGCAAAGCTCCAAGGCCTCGAACATCGTGATCATCGACGCGACCGACAAACAGCTCGGCGAGGCCGTTGCACGCTCGTTAGGTGGTGGCATTACGGGTGACAGCTCTCTCGCGCGAGTCCAGGTCGTTTCACCCGGTCAGCTCGCGCAAGCCGAGTCGACTGTCACCAGGGACGTCATCGCAAAGCGGATCGAGGGGTACCTCGTGCTCGATAGCTCGAGCGCGCGCGGTGCGGCGGCGCGTTACGCCGGGCGCAATGCGAGTACGATCCCGGAAATGGAGCGCCTCGAGACTACGGTTGAGCAGGCCGTCCTCGTCGGTCGGCTGCGTGACGCGGGCCTCGACGCCGAACGCGTGCAAGAGCTGTCGCGCGTCAACATTCGACTCAACACCGAGCGCATAACGGACCGCGGGCGCGGAGGCTCGGGAGCGGGGAACATCGCCGTCGCGTTTGGCGCGTCCTTCGTGTTGTACATGCTGATCGTGCTGTACGGGCAGACGATTCTGCGCGGCGTGATCGACGAGAAGAATAATCGCGTGGCGGAAGTTGTCGTCGCGAGTGTGAAGCCAGAATCGCTACTTGCCGGCAAGGTCTTGGGCGTTGGGTGCGTGGCGTTGACGCAGCTCGTCGTCTGGATCACGAGCATGCTGCTGATTGTGAAGTTTCGCGGCCCCATTTTCGCGCGGCTGGGAATGCCTAACGCCAGCATGCCGATTCCCGACATCGGCGCCGGTGCAGCCGTGAGTCTGCTCCTCTTCTTCGTGTTTGGGTTCGTGCTTTACGCCGCCCTGTTCGCAGCGATTGGAGCGATGGTCTCCAATGAACAGGACGCGCAGCAAGCTGCCACGCCTGTGACAATCCTCATCGTGATGAGCGCCGTGTTCATTCAGCCGGTGCTGCTCAATCCTACGAGCACGACGAACAAGATCATTTCGTGGATTCCGTTCTCGGCGCCGATTCTTATGCCGGTGCGAACGAGCATCATCCCCGTTCCTTGGTATGAGATTGTCCTCGTCTTGCTCGGCCTCGCGCTCGCGTGTGTTGCCTGCGTATGGGTTGCAGCGCGCATCTACCGCGTGGGGATCCTGATGTACGGCAAGCGCCCCTCTCTCGTCGAGCTCGCGCGCTGGATCAAGTACGCCCGATAAGCCCGGAGCTCTGGGAAAGTCCGAGCTTGGCCGCGAGTCCCGCGTAGCAGGATTCCTGCTGTGCGGGCTGCGCATTTTCCGGCGCGAGCTCCCAGTAGATCTCGCGCTCGAGCAGCTCGCCGAGCTCGCGCACGCCTAACGCTTCGGCGTCGGGCAGGCCGTGCGCTATCACGAGCACGCGGTCCGCTCCCACGCCGATGCTGGATGTGAACCTGAGCAGGCGCTGCGCCGTCCGCAGAGATGTTGTCGACAGCGTCGCTAACAACAGGGTCCGGTCGGCGGCATCGAGCGCGCGGACAAACTCCGGTGCAACGCGACCGTCAGCCGCTTTGACGAGGTGCGCGGTCGGCAGTGGGATCGCCATCCGCAACCGCGTCGCCACGCGGCGTGCCAGTTCTCGTTCCGAGTGATGTGCTGTTACGAGGATCACCATCGCCCAATCACCTCTCTGGCGAGGTTCCCCGCGCCTCGCCCTTCACGTCCTCGTTAGACAGCCGCTGCGCCGCAATATCGCTGGAACGCTGTTTCCAGATCCGCCGCGATCGCCTGCGCCGGCCGTCCTTCGATCTCGTAGCGTTCCATCATGTACACGAGGCGACCGTCGCGCAGGAGCGCAATTGACGGCGACGACGGCGGATAGCCCGTGAAGTACGATCGCGCTCGCTCCGTCGCCTCGGCATCCTGTCCCGCGAAAACGGTCATCAGATTGTCCGGTCGCGCGGGGGCCTGTTGCAGGGCCATGGCCACGCCGGGTCGCGCATTGCGCGCGGCGCAGCCACACATCGAGTTCACCACGACCAGCGTCGACCCTTTGGCGTTAGGCACCTTGGCATCGACTGCTTGCGCCGTGCGAAGTTCTTCAAAACCTATGTCTGTCAGTTCCGCGCGCATCGGCGCGATGAAGCGTTCGTCATACATCATTACGCGTAACCTCCGGCTATTCCGGTTCTTCTTCGGTTTCTTCGCGCGCGAGCGCAAGGATGGCGCTCTGTGGCACGACGATGTACTGCTCTCCGGCAAACGTTATTTCGACTGCCGCCTTTCGGAAAAAGAGCGCGTAGTCGCCGGCTCGCGCCTGCATCGGCACGAAACGCGTCTCTCGAATTCCACTCGTCCGCCAGGGCTCATCCGCACCATCGCCGAAATCGGGGAGCGGTAGACCCGGACCTGTAGCGATGATATACCCGCCTTGCACAGCCTGATTGTCGACGGCGGTCGGTGGGAGGTACAGCCCCACCTTGCTGCGTTCTTCGCCCTCTTCGAGGCGTATCAGCACGCGGTCGCCAACGACAAGCAGCTTCTTATCCCTTTCTTTAGCCACTGGGGATCCTGGGACTGGGTACGGGTGACGCGAAGGAATATAAGCCGCGTCAGACAGCGCGCCCGTTACAACAACCGTATGCAGGGTGTCGCGGCCAATGTCGCCGCCGGTAGCGTTCCCTCCCCATGCAAAGGCAAAGCAGGCGCTGGTTGTTGTGGCCCCTCATAGGAACGGCTCTTCTTCCTGCACGGATCGACGCACAGCTTGTTCTTGCTTCCGCCCTTGTATCTGCGCTTTGCGCGGCCGTCACAGCAGAACGCTTTGCTGAATGACGCAGCGCGGGTCGGTAGGGGCGTTAAGCGTTAAGCGTCGCAGGTCAAGAGTCAAGGGGTTCATACGTTTGACCCTTAACCCATAACTTTTAACCCTTAACTCTTGGCGTTGCAGCCGCTCGTTAGGCTAACGCTCGTAAGCGCCGGTGCCTGTCGGTTTACTACCGACGAGATGCAGCTCTGACTGCCGTTTAAACGCCCACCTCGGCTTCCCATCGGCGCCGATGATAAAATCTTCCTCCTGCGGCATGCGTACCTGCTGTCCACTCCATCCTGGAACTGGAGTCGTCACCTGCAACTCCGATGAGTACCACATATTCGGGATGACCTTGGCATCGCCGCGACCAGGTACGCCCTCCTGATAGTCCCACAGTCCGATCAGCGGCCCTGCGCCGTGGCCGTGCATCCCGACGGGATGTGAATACATCGTCCCGTTGAGTCCCTCGGATTTCATTTTCGTTAGGACGGCGCGCAGGATCTCATTGCCGGTGCGCCCAGGTCGCGTCTCTTCAAACAGGATGTCCTGCAGGCGATTCGAATTCGCGAGTGCTTTTTTGATACCAGCGGGAGCGTCTGTCTCCCCTTCGCGCAGCACGTATCCGTTATGCTGAGTGTCGGTGTTGAGCCTGAGCGCGGTAATGCCGACGTCACACCAGAGCACGTCGCCGCGCATAATGATGGGATTGTCGGCCAGCTGTTCGGCTGTCGCACCCTGGCGCTGTATCGACACTGATGGCTGGAACCATGTGCCGAGCCCGAGGTCATTCACCTGCTGCCGCCACCACCAGACGAGATCCTGCGTGCGCGTGACGCCTGGCGTGATCGTCGCGCTCGAGAACATGCGCCCAATGAGCGAGTGTACGAGCTCGGTCAGCTGCACGAAGAACTTTTCCTCGGCGGGTAGCCGAGTGGCGATGAACTCGAGTGGAAGCATCTCGCTGCGCTTGAAGCGCGCCGTCCATTTACTGCCTAACGCCGCACTCATCCCTTCATGCTCACCCGCCGTGAGCCCGTCCGAGAAGGCGAAGGTGCGCGATGTGTTGACGCCAATGACGCGAGGGTTTCTCGCTTCGATGACCTCGCGCAGCAACTGCCATTGCGCGTCACCCCAGAGCTCCGCCTGACGACCGCCGACGGCGGCCTCGACGCGCCGCGGTGAGCGGTAGTCGCGGTACAGGCCACCCTGCGAAGATCCGCCTAACGCAAGCCGCTCGACACACCGCTCCAGCGCCAGCTGCTGCCCGTGCTGGCAACGATCAAAGAAGACGTAGATGGTGCGCCGGCGGGCGAAGAACGTGGTGGGCGCGACAAGCGAGGAAAACGTGGGATCTTCCATGTACTCACGCATCGGAATGACCCACAGATCGATCGCGTGCTTCTTCATGAGCGCCGGCAGGACAGTCTCTAACCGCTGCTTGAGCCAGTCCTGCTGCAATTGCGCTTGCTCGCGCAGAGTGCCGAATGGGCGCTCGGGATCCTGAGCGGCAGCCGCGGTCGCACACAACAGCAGCGACGCTGAGACGAGATGCCTAACTGTTGTGCGCATCGATTGGTAGAAAGACAAAGGTCAAAACAAGGAGCTCCGAGTAGTCAGCGCCGAGTTTCCAGAATTCAGCACACGTTGTTTCGCCAGGCCCGTAGAGATTAGACCGTCTCCGTCGATACCGGCGTGTCATCCGTAACTGGCGTTCCGGTGCGTGCGAACAGATTCCGCACGAGTTTCACGGCACCACCGAGGACGAGCGCAAAGACGCTCACGGTGACCGTGCGCCAGAATAGTGCGTCAAAGGCCAGGCCAGGCCAGTCTCCCCACGTCGCGTGGCCTGTCCCTAGCGGCTCACGGCCAACCGCAATGAGAGCGGCGATCGTTAGGCATTCGGCGAGCCCCTCGATCGCGCCAAACGCTGGGGCGCGCCAGGCCCAATGCCGCAACGTGTAGTTGCCAAGGTGCAGCGTAGCGGCGCCGAGGAGGATGATCATCGCCACGGCAAATACGGCGCCCAAATAGATCCAACCAGCCGACGGGCGCGCATTCGCGATCGCATAGAACAGACGCAGCGCCACACCTGTGAGGATCGCCATCTCCACCAGCGACCGCGTCAGGCGCTGAATCGCCGGCGTCTCTACATGCTTCCACTCCTGAGTGTGCCGCGGGAAGTACCGGGCCATGCGTGCAAGCTAGAGAGGCCGCATCACCCTCGAAAGTGCCTCAGTTACTTGTGAGGGTGCGGGCGAAAAACGTCACACCGTGTGCCGCATTGCGGCGCCAATACTCCCAGTCATGTGCACCTTGTCGCTCGTAGTACTCGGGACGTAGTTCGAGGCGCAGGAGAACATCGCGAAACGCGCGCGCCTGGTTGAGGAAACGATCCTCCCTGCCGACGTCGATATATATCGCCGGCAGCGCACCACGCTTGGACTGGAGCACAGCTCGGCGCCCCGGGTCGCGTGCCCACCAACCCGACGTGTCGCGGCCGAACGCCAAACGTAACACTTCCCATGCGCCATACAGTGACCGCACTTCTTCGGGGGTCTTTGCATAACGAGCGCGACGCGTCGCGCTGTCGTAGCCGGTGAGGAGAGGCGCGAGCACGCCGGAGTGGCTCGCGGCGGCGGAAAAGACGTCAGGGTATCCGAGCGCGAGCGATACCGCGCCGTAGCCGCCCATACTGAGTCCCGCTATGCCTCGACGGCGTCGGTCGGGAATCGTGCGATACGTCGAATCGATGTGCGCCACCAGGTCGCGCGCGATGTAGTCGTCGTAGTGTGGCCACGGGACACAGTACTCCTCTGGCTGCTCGGACGTGCGGCGTGGCGGGGACTGCTTGAGGCAGCCTTGGTAGTCTCCGAGAAAGTTCCACGTTGTGTAATACGAATCGTCGCCATCTGGCATGACGACGATCAGCTCGGGGAGGCCGCCAGCAACCAGGGAATCGAGGACGCGATGCAGCTGCCCGCGAGTCGTCCAGTTGGTCTCGTCCCCCGCTCCGCCGTGCAGGTAATACACGACCGGATAGCGATGCGGCGCAGCCTGGGAATACGAGGGCGGCAAGTACACGACGTAGCGTTTGGTCGTACCTAACGCCTGAGAACGAAATGTCGCCGTATCGACTAGGCCACGTGTCTGGCTCGCGCCGTTCGCGCTGACTAGCAGCAACAGCCCTGCGATGATCAGGTAATGGGCCTTCAATCGGCCTTCTCCACCGCCATCCACGCGACGAGCGTCACGTCATCCTCGTCGATCGGCGGCAGCGCAGCCGGCGGCCGCCACGGTTGCAAACCTCGCTCGCGCACAAAGGCAACGAGCCGCCTTGTAATCTCATGCGTACTCAATCCCTCCTCGGTCAACACCTGGCGCAGCGCGCGCTGATCGCGCGTACCTAACGGCGCCTCGATCGCATCGCATGCGCGGTCCGCATCCTCCTGCGTCATGTCCGGCGGGAGATTTCTACGAATATGCGCGACCGCGTCGCGACACACTTTTGGTATGCCGCTCTCCAGAATGCGGGATCAGTCGCCAGACTCCACTCGGCAAGGATGTCGGCGCGGGCTCGTGCCCAAGCGCTGTAAGCGGCCTCACGGAGCTCGTCAAGCAGATACCTCTGCGTATCGCGCGCGCAGGTGATATGCCGCAGACAACCCAGAGCGTCACGCACGACCGGTTTGTCAGTCTCGAACGGCACGAAGCGAAAGCGCACATGCGAGACGATGCGCGCACAGAAGAAGTGCCCTCGCTGGGTGCCTAACCGCAACCCTGAGCCGGCGGCGCCAGGCAGCGCGCGGATGCGTTCCTCCCATCCTTCGGCAATAGCCTTCCGCAACTCTTGACGGTACTCCTCGCCGCTGTGCGCGTGCGGGTCCTCGCCACCTTGCTCGAAAAGCGTCGCATCCCCCCGCTGAATTCTGCCGATTTCTTGCACAGCGTCGGCGAAGCTCCGATCAGCTGCCTGCGAGCCCGGTATGACCTCATCATCGAGACCGATGCTCGCAGCAGCCTGCGCGAGCTTGACGCGAATCGTGTGCTCCAGGTGAAGCAATCGCTCGAGCTCGCGATCGGGAAAGATGCACGTGATAAAAACATCGGCGTGCAGGCTTCCGATCCGATCGATGCGTCCGTGACGTTGCACCAGGCGCATTGGGTTCCACGGGAGATCGTAGTTGATGATGTGCGAGGCCTGCTGAAGGTTCATCCCCTCAGCGAGTATGTCCGTTGTCACAAGGATGTCGAAATTGTCAGCCTGATACGACGGCGGCGCTTCGGTCGAGATCGGCGCGAAGCCGTACACCGCTTCCTTGCGGCCCACTTCATCGTAGCCCTCGGTGCCACGCACCACCGCCATCCGTTCGCGATAGGCGTGCAGCCGACGGTCCGTTGCAAGTCGTTCCTTGAGATCGTCGGCGATCCACTCGACAGTGTCGGCAAAGTGCGAGAAGATGAGAACTTTACGCTTATTGCGTTGCTCCTCGTCCGTCACGCCGAGTCTTATGGCGCGCTGCGAGATTTTGTGAAGTTGATCTGCAAGCAGAGCCAGCTTGGGATCCTCAGTTCGCCTAACGCGGCTCGCACGATCGTGGAAGCGCTGCAAGACGGCTTTATCGGCCCGAACGGCTCGCCGCAGCGCGGTCACATCGTACTCCGACACGTCGATTGGCTCGGCCTCGGCTAGGGCCGCATCCCACACGTCTTCGTCATCGCTTTCGCCCAACACCTCGATCAGATCGGATGTCGCGATGACCCCCCGGTCCAGCCCCTGCAGAAAAAGGTCATGATGCTTGATCATGCGCTCGAGACTGAGCGTGAACGCACGCACGGATGACTCGAAACGCTTGAGCAGGCCGGTACGAACCAAACCGACGAGCGCAAGCTCGCGAGCCGCAATATCGCCTTCCCGCCGATACTTGGATGGCCAGTAGCGGGCCATCGTTAGGGCCGGCTCGCCGTCGTCCGGCGCCAGGGTCTCTTCCAGATCGTCAAGGAGGCCAGGCAGCGCGCGCTCCAGGTCATACGTCACCGGTTCTACATGCGGCGTGGGGAATTGAATCGTGACGAGTTCGCCGCCTTTGAGCTGTATGCGATCGTGCGGATAGTACTTCTTCACGAAATGACGCGTGCGCCGAACCGTCGTGGCATCGAGCACGTCGAAGAGCACCTCCGGCTTGAGTGTGAATGGATCCACGCGTACGGCCGCGTCGAAGCGCCTTTTGAGCGATGCGATCCCAACGTCCGCAAAAGCGGAATCGTGGCCGACGAAGTAACTCAGCAGGTTGTAAAGATCCCAGAGCGAGTTGTTCACCGGTGTCGCGCTCATGAGCACTATCTGTTTCGGTGGATCTCCTCGCAACAACGCGCGCAGCGCCGCGGCACGCCGAGTGTCGCTGTGTCTGAACGCGTGCGCCTCGTCGATGACGATGAGCGAGTATTCGTCCACGCGCGACTGCAGGACGGGATGTATGCCGCCGAGTTGTTTGTCGAGCAGGAGTTGCTCGTAGGAGACCGTTTCGAGGTACAACGAGAATCGGTGGACGAACCGCGCCCATGTCCCGTCGCGTAGCGCCGCCGGTGCGATGAGCAGCGCGCGCTTGCGCTCCCGCTCGATCGTCTGCCGCAACAGCTCTCCGGCAAGAAAGGTCTTTCCCAAGCCAACGCTGTCGGCGATCAGGACGCCGTTGTACCGCGCCAGAATGCGCCGCGCACGATCCAGTCCGTCATTCTGAAATTGCGTTAGGTGGATCGTACCCGACGGTGTGCGTTCGGTCTCCAGCTCGTCCTTGTAGCGCTCCCAAAGAACACGGAGGTAGATCAAATAAGGGTCGTACTCTTCAAAGCGCGCAGCATAGAGCGCTGCAAGGTCGAATGGTACAGACTCGGCCCAAAGGTCATCGAACCATTGTTGCACGCGCTGCGCGACGTATGGCTGATACTGGCCGAGGTTAAGCTCGAGGTTGCTCGTTAGGCCCGCGACAGTGAAGTTGGACGACCCCGCGATGACCCCCTGGCCGTCGCGGAAGATGAACGCTTTACCGTGCAGAAAGCGCGGCTCGTAGCGGCGCACTTCGATCCTGCCGGAGGCCAGAAAGTCCAGCAATCTGTGTATGGCGCGATCTGTCGCTGGGTTGAACTCCAAACGGTCGCGGTCACGCAGGAGGCCTTGTTGGTTGGCGGCGAGCGCGTCAACGACGAGCTTGCGCTCGAAGCGCTCCCCGCGTGGGTCCGCGAGCGTTCGCTGTGGCCGCGCGGGCGGTGGCGTCGGCTCCGCACCGAGCATGAGCCTAACGTGACCGACACGCTCAAGAGCCTCTGCAACCCGCGCGAATCCCTCGGCGTTGAAATACCCGGTCGCGATGTCGACGGCGACGGGATCGCGCAGGCTCGTCGCGATCCAATCCAGGCGATCCAGCAGAGCACGTTCGAGGGTATTGCCGTCGCGGTTGTCGACGAACTCCGGTTGATGATTCGGGGGCGCCGTCACATCACTCTCCACCAGGGGGTCGCCAATACTCGATCGGCGAGCCAGAAGGTGCGGTCACCGTCGTACAGCACAAGGCCGCCCTGCGCACGCTTGGAGTACTCGCCGAGAAAGGCCTGCAACGCTTTGGCATCTCCGTAGCGCAGCGAACGCGATGTCTTGACTTCGACTGGCAGCAATCGTTCGCCACGCTCGATCACGAAGTCCACCTCGAGTTGCGTGGCCGTGCGCCAGTACATGATCTGCGTTCGCTTCGTTTGCAGCGTGCGCCACGCCAGCAGGTCACACAACACCATGTTTTCCAGATGCGAGCCGGTCGGCTCGTCCAGACCTGACAGATAAAGCGCCAGCCCGGGATCGTTCCAGTAGAGCTTTGGCGTTTTGATGAGGCGCGTCGTTCGGCTCTCGGTGAACGGCGGGAGACGTACGATCTGATACGAGGTTTCGAGCAGGTTGAGATAGTTGCTCACTCGTTGCTGCGACATCTTCACATCACGGCCGATGTCTGTCTGGTTGACGAGCTGGCCGACGCGAAGTGCAGCAACGCTGAGAAGGCGGCGAAAGTCCACGAGGTTTTCGACGGCGGCGAGATCACGTAGATCTCGTTCGAGGTATGTGCGCGCGTAGCCTTCGAACCAGTCATTGAGGTTTTCGTCTTTCACGACCAACGCAGCTTCTGGAAACCCACCGCGACGCACTTCGTGGCGCCATTTGGCGGACTCTGGGCGGCGTTGTTCGATGAGCGACTCCCATTCCCTTGGTGCAGCGTCGAGCAGGTCGCTCCACGAACCGGCTGCAGCATTGCCAAGGCGCTCTTGGCGAGTGAGCGGCCAGAGATCGACATAGAACGCGCGTCCAGCGAGGGAGTCCGCGACGCGCTTCATCGTTAGGAGATTCGCCGAGCCTGTGAGGAGGAACTTCCCGCGTTGGCGTTTCGGGCCCATGCCATCGACCGCGCGTTTGATCGCGAGCAGCATCTCCGGTTCGCGCTGAACCTCGTCGACTGTGACTGGACCGGGAGCATCCAGTAGTGAATCAGGCTCACGTTGCGCGCGATCGCGCGTGACGAGGTCGTCCAGCGTGTACCACGCGCGCCCATCGGTGATCGTGGGGGTGCGTACAAGCGTGCTCTTGCCAGCTTGTCGCGGACCCATGACGATGACGACGGGAAACGCGGCCAGCAGGGTCTGAACCCGCTGTTGAGCGAGCCGTGGCAGGACTTGGGTTTTTACCGGGGGAATCGTGAAGTCCACGTAGGAGTTGTGATAATCACAATTTAACGTTGTGATTATCACAAGTGCCAGTGGTGATAATCATACAGGGCGTGAATGATTGTCATACACGAGCCAACCAAGGGCCAGCAAGCAGGGGAAGCCGCGACCACACCTTGCCGGCAAACGCTACTGCTGAACCAGAGGCAAAACGGTCGACAACAGGACGCCGGCCAAGCCAAGCGAACTTCCGCTCGTTACCGCTAAATGCGCACAACCCGCGCGTTCTTTTGCACCAGCGCGAGAAACGGAAGCGGACTTCTAGCCGCAAACCTCTCTATTTCGTCCCACGCGCGAACGATTAGCTTCGCGATCTCCCACGCGTTCAGCTGCCTCGACATTCCAGTGCTCACGAACAACACACCGATTCGTT
>JBQTIF010000293.1:0-16161 GCA_052388395.1 Gemmatimonadaceae bacterium
GCCCCCCTGGGATGGGTTCTTAGACGACTTTGGTCTTCCAGCGTCCGCGACGGAACAACAGCGCGCTGATTACAGCGAGTGACACGTACGCGACCGCGATGGCGATAAAGATTCCATACGGCCCGAGTCCCAAGGTCTTCGCCAGGATGTAGGCCAAAGGGATCTCCCAGAGCCAGAAGATGAACAGGTTGAGATACGTCGGCGTCCACGTGTCGCCGGCGCCGTTAAACGATTGTGTGATCACCATTCCGTATGCGTACGCCGGAAATCCAAGCGCGACGACCCGGAGACATACGACCGCATAGCGCTGCACCTCGGGGTCCGTCGAGAAGAGACGCGCGATCTGCGGGGCAAAAATGAGAAAGCCAAGCCCGATCGCGACAAGAAAGCACATGTTATAGAAGGCCGCGAGCCAGACCGCCTTCTCCGCGCGATCTGGATTGCGAGCGCCTAACGACTGACCGACCATTGTCGCCGCCGCGTTGCTCAGCCCCCACGATGGCAGCAGGGCAAAGAGGATCACGCGCACACCGATCGCGTAACCAGCCAGCGCGTCACTGCCGAACGTCGACAAGATCCGGATCAAACCGATCCAGCTCGCGACGCCGATGAAGATCTGCAATGTTCCTGCTGCGGAGAGACGAATCAGTCGCCACATGACCGCCGTGTCCGGCGCCACGTGCGAGCGATCGAGACGCACGCGCGAACCCTTCTGGAACAATCTGCTGAAAGCGTACATCGCGCCGATGGAGCGACCCGTCGTCGTTGCGACAGCAGCGCCCATCACACCGAGCTCCGGAAACGGTCCCAGACCGAAGATGAAGCACGGCCCCAACGCAATATTGAACGCGTTCCCCAACCACAGCGCACGCATGGCAATGGCAGCGTCCCCAGCCCCTCGGAAGATCGCGTTGATCAGGAAAAGGAGAAGCACTGACGCGTTGCCGCCTAACAACACGCGCGTATAGCCCACACCTTTCTCGAGCACCTCGGCGTCCGCGCCCATCGCGGCCATCAACGGGCGCGCGTACACAGCACCGATGACGCCGAGGAGGGCGGCGAGACCGAGTCCCAGCCAGATCGCTTGCGCCGCGGCCTTCGCCGCACCAGCCGGATCGCGCTCGCCGATGCGTCGCGCGACCATTGCCGCAACGCCGATCGATAATCCGATCGCAATGGCGTAGACGATCGTGATGAGCGACTCGGTCAGCGCAACGGTCGCCTGCGCATACGGGCCAAGGCGCCCGACGAAGAACATGTCGACGACGACGAAGATGCTCTCCATCGACATCTCGAGCACCATCGGAATAGCCAACAGCACGACCGCGCGGCTGATGGAACCTGTCGTGTAGTCACGCTGCGAGCCGGCCACGGCTTCGCGCAGCGCCGACCAGACGCCGCCCTGACTCTCCGAGACGTGTGCAGCGCCGGGCGCGCCAGTGGCGGTCACGTCGTTAGGTGGTGATTCCAAAGGGTAGTTCTGGAGAGAGTGTCAGGCGACGGGGGCGCGCAACTTAAGAGGCCGCGCTGCGCGGCGCCAAGTAGTGCCGCCGTTCGCTGCACCATTCGTGACGTTCGCTACGGAACGATCGCGGTCGCTTCGATTTCTATGAGCGCTTGTCGCTCCACGAGCCCGGCAACGATGAGCACGGCCATGGCTGGATAGTGCGATCCGAATGCCTCGCGGTAGGCGGCACCGACCTCGCGCCGGCGCTCGAGATACACGTCGCGATCGAGAATGTACCACGTGAGCCTAACGACATGATCCGGCGCGCCTCCCGCTGCCTGCACCACGGCAACGACATTCGCCAACGTCTGCCGCACCTGCTGCACGAAGTCATCGCTCGCGAACTCGTGCGTGCGCGGATCCCAGCCGATCTGACCAGCCGTGACGATCACTCGCCCGCGACCGCTCATCGCATCCGCGTAGCCGCGCGGTGGCGCCCACCCGCCGACGCTGACCGGTTCAGGGAGATCGCTCACGTCGCCCGCTCGCGCAACCGGAAGCGCTGCAACTTCCCGGTCGCAGTTCGTGGGAGTGCATCGAGAAACTCGATCGCGCGTGGATACTTGTACGGCGCGATCTGAGACTTCACGAAATCTTGCAAGAGCTTGGTCGTTTCCGGGCCAGCGCCGGGGCCATCAGCTGCCGGCCGCAGCACGACGTATGCCTTCACGATCTGCCCGCGTTCCGCGTCAGGGACGCCGACGACGCCGCACTCGAGCACGGCCGGATGCTCCAGTAGCACGCTCTCGACTTCCGGTCCCGAGATATTATAGCCGGATGAGATGATCATGTCGTCTGTGCGCGCCTGATACCAGTAGTATCCTTGCGCATCACGCTTGTACGAATCCCCCGTTAGGTTCCATCCGTCAGAGACATACGCGAGCTGGCGCTCCTCGTTATGCAGATAGCGGCAACCGGTGGGGCCGCGCACGGCAAGCCGGCCGATCTCGCCAGCCGGCACGTCGCGCATCGCTTCATCGACGACGCGCGCTTCGTACCCCGGTACCACTTTCCCCGTCGATCCGGGGCGAATGTCATCATCGCTCGCGCTGATGAAAATGTGCAACATCTCGGTGGCACCGATGCCGTCGATGATCTTCAGTCCCGTCGCGGCGCGCCACGCGTCGAATGTCGCGAGCGGCAGCGCCTCCCCCGCCGAGACACATCGTCGCAAGCTCGCCACGTCATGCTGCGGCAGTAGGCCGAGCATCGCGCGATATGCAGTCGGGGCTGTGAACACGACTGTGGCGCGATACTCCTGAATTCCCTTGATGAGGTGCGGCGGCGTCGCCTGCTCCAGCAGAACAGTCGTCGCGCCTATTCGCATCGGAAAGAGCAATATCCCGCCGAGCCCGAACGTGAAGGCGAACGGCGGCGATCCGATGAAGACGTCGTCTCGCGTTGCCTTGAGCACGTACGGTGGAAAGCAGTCACAGATCGCAAGCACATCGCGATGAAAATGCATTGTCCCTTTCCCCTCACCCGTCGTCCCCGACGTGAACGCGATGAGCGCCAGATCGTCGGCGGCGGTATCGACATTGTCGAACGTCGTCGGCTTGTCGCGCATCAACTGCTCCAGCGACGAGGCACCGTTAGGCGCACCGTCAGGCGCGCCGAAGTGCAGCACCCGTGCTCCAGCGCGCGGCTGCCCGTCGGCGTGGCGCGCAAACGCATCCTCACATTCGCCGGCCATGCGAGTGTCGGTCAGCGCCAACGCGATGCGCGCTTTGTCCGCGGTGAACAGGAGCTCACGCGTGCGCAGCAGCGGCATCGTGCACACAACGACACCGCCGGCTTTGAGCACCGCGAACCAGCATGCCGCCATCATGGCGTTGTTAGGCCCACGCAGGAGCACGCGATTACCTGGCACAATGCCGAGATCGTCCACGAGGACGTGCGCCACCCGGTTCGCGCTGTGCAAGAGCTCGCGGTACGTCCAGCTGCCACCGGGGAAGCGAATGACGACGCGATCGCCGTCGCCGCGTTGCACGACGCGGTCGAGCAGCTCGCCGGCACAATTCACTCGGTTGGGATAACGCAACCCCGGGATGCCGCTGAAATCCAGCCGCGGCCACTGTGCGCGCGGAGGGAGCGCGTCGCGGCCAAACGTGTCGACGTGCGCGCTGCGGCTATCTGCCGGCGCCCAGGGGCCGGTCTGTGTCTCGTTAGGCACCGCGCGTCTCGTCCGCTTCGTCTGCCAGCACCTGCCGCGCGATGACGAGGCGCTGCACTTCACTCGTTCCTTCATAGATGCGCAGCGCGCGGATTTCGCGATACAGCTGCTCGACGGCGCTCCCGTGCTGGACGCCCAACGCTCCCAATAACTGAACGGCTGCGTCGATCGTGCGCTGGGACGCTTCCGTCGCGAAGAGTTTGGCCATGGCTGCTTCGCGCGTGACGCGGTCGGCCGCGGTGTCGCGCACCCAAGCCGCGCGATAGACCAGCAAGGCACTGGCGTCCACATCGGTTGCCATGTCGGCCAGACGCGCCTGCGTCAGTTGAAAATCGGCGAGCGGCTGGTCGAACAGTCGTCGCGCCCGGGCATGCCGCAGCGCCTCACTCAGCGCGCGGCGCGCGAAGCCCAGCGCTGCGGCTCCGACCGTAGTCCGGAAGACGTCGAGTGTGCCTAACGCAACACGCATCCCCTTGCCAGCGACGCCGACCATCGAGGAAGCAGGGATGCGGCAGGCGGCGAACTGGAGTCGCGCGAGTGGATGCGCGGCGATAGCCCGTATGCGTTCCGCGATGGTTAAGCCTGGCGTCTGTGCATCCACGACAAATGCACCGAACGTACGCTCGCCCTCATCCGGCGTGCGCGCAAAAACGACGTAGAAGTCCGCGATGCCACCGTTCGAGATCCAGGTCTTCTCACCATCGATGACATATTCTGATCCGTCACGGCGCGCCGTCGTGCGCATCGCCGCCACGTCGCTCCCGGCGCTCGGCTCCGAGAGCGCAAAGGCCGCGATTGCCGTGCCCTGCTCAACGCGCGGTAAATAGCGCGCCTTCAATTCCGCGCTCCCGAAGAGTGAGATTGGGCCGCTCCCCAGCCCCTGCATGGCAAACGCGAAATCGGCGAGCGGTGCGTGTCGCGCCAGTGTCTCGCGAGCAATGCATAACGAGCGCACATCGAGCCGCGCTGGCATCCCATTCGCTGCCGCGCAGGCGTGCCGTAAAATGCCTAACGCCCCTAGTCGGCCGACGATAGTGCGACAGGCGCTGTCGACGGCACCCTGATCGTTCTCGTCGTACGAATCTCCGGTCCAGGAACCCGCCTCCGTGACGCAGATACGTTCGATGTCATCGGCAAGCGCGCGATGGCTGGCGTCGAAGAACGGCCACGTCAGAAAAGACCGATCAGTGCCAGCGCCGGACATCAGTTCCCCTCGAACGTCGGCGTTCCCTTCGTCGTGAACGCGCGGTAGGCGCGCGCGAAATCCTGCGTTTGCATGCAGATCGCCTGGGCTTTTGCCTCGTGGTCGAGCGCATCGTCGATCGACATGCTCCACTCGGCGTGCAAGCACGACTTCGTGATCGCATGAGCGAAGCTCGGCCCATCCGCGAGCGAGCGAGCTAGCGCCATCGCCTCGGGCATCAGGGCAGCGGGAGCCACGACCTTATTATAGAAGCCCCAACGCTCCGCTTCGTCGGCGGCCATGAAGCGCCCGGTGTACAGCAGCTCGCTGGCACGACCGTGTCCGATGATGCGCGGAAGGATGGCACAGGCACCCATGTCAGCGCCGCTCAGCCCGACTCGAACGAACAGAAAGGCGACGCGGCTACGTTCGGTCGCGATGCGCATATCGCTGGCCATCGCGAGGATCGCACCCGCACCGGCGCAGACACCGTCGACGGCAGCCACGACAGGTTGGGGACAGGCGCGCATCGCCTTAACGAGACCTCCCGTCATCCTGGTAAAGGCGAGCAACTCATCCATGCGGCGGCTTTCCTGCGCGGCGATGAGCGGACCGATAATCTCGTGCACGTCGCCGCCGCTGCAGAAGTTATCGCCGGCGCCCGTAATGACGACGACCTTGATCTCCGGTACGCGTTGCAACGTGCGGAAGGTGTCGGTCAGTTCAGCGTACGAATCGAACGTGAGCGGGTTTTTGCGCTCGGGACGATTGAGTGTGACAGTCGCGACGCCGTGGTCAACCGACCAGGCGAAGTGACGTGGGGTGATCGCTGAAGGAGGAAGCGTCGGTGCCGTCGTCATCGGAGTCGTTAGGTGGCCGGCGGCGGAGCCGACTGGAGGGCCCGCTCGCGCGCGATAAGTCGTTCGAGCTGGTCCTTGCCCGAGCGGTACTGCCACGGCCATTGCTGTTCAGTCCAGCCCAGTTGCGCCGCGGCGTGCAGCGTCCAATGCGGATCGGCGAGGTGCGGCCGTGCGAGTGCCACGAGATCGGCGCGTCCCGCGGCAACTATAGAATTGACCTGATCCGCGTCGGTGATGTTGCCGACGGCGATTGTAGGGCAGCCAACCTCGTTCCTGATCCGGTCACTGAACGGCGTTTGCCACATGCGCCCGTACACTGGCTTGGCGTCGGGCGACGTTTGTCCTGTGGAGACGTGAATGATATCTGCACCGGCCGCGACGAACGCGCGGGCGATCGCAACCGCCTCGTCTCCCGTCACAGCACCCTCGACCCAGTCGGTTGCGGAGATGCGCACGGACATGGGCTTCTCGTTAGGCCAGACGTCGCGCATGCCGCGAAAGACCTCCAGAGGAAAGCGCAAGCGATTCTCGCTGCTCCCGCCGTAGTCGTCCGTGCGCCGGTTCGCCAACGGCGTGATGAAGCTCGACAGAAGATACCCGTGTGCGCAATGCAACTCGATCATGTCGAAACCTGCGCGCGCTGCGGCCTCCGTCGCGAGCGCAAAATCGCGCGCGACTTTGTCCATATCACTGCGCGACATCACTCGCGGGGTTTGCATGCCGGACTTGTGCGGAACGGCCGACGGCGCCCACAGTTCCCAGTTCCCCTCGTCGAGATGGATGTCGCTTCCCTCGAGACCGAGCTTCGTGGAGCCTTTGCGCCCGGAGTGTCCCAGCTGGAGGCAGATCTTGGCTGGACTCCAGGCATGCACGAATGCGACGATGCGTGTCCACGCCGCTTCATGCGCCGGATCGTACATCCCCGTGCATCCGAGCGAGATGCGCCCCTCGGGCGAGACGCATGTCATTTCGGTCATGAGCAGTCCGGCACCACCGAGCGCGCGGCTCCCCAGATGCACCAAGTGGAAGTCGTTAGGCACGCCATCCTGCGCGCTGTACATGTCCATTGGCGACACGACAATGCGGTTCGGTAGGGTCACGTCCCGCAGCTTGAAGGGAGTGAAGAGCGGTGGAGGTATGGGAGGTGCGGCGCCGGAGCGGGCCGCGAACCACGCTTCCACGCTGCGAAGGTACGCCGGATCGCGCAGACGCAGGTTCTCATGACTGATGCGCTGGCTGCGCGTGAGCAGCGAGTACGCAAACTGCTCCGGTTCCAACGACCAGTATCGCTCGACGTGCTCGAACCACTCCATCGAATTCCGCGCCGCGTTCTGCAAGCGCAGGACATCAGTCGAGCGTTCGTCCTGATAGCGCTGTAGCGCCGCATGCTGCTGCTCGTCGGCCGGTTGCGGTGGCAGCCTACCGATTTCGCGCGCCAGAACGATCGCATCCTCCATCGCCAGTTTCGTCCCCGACCCGATCGACCAGTGCGCGGTATGCGCCGCATCGCCGAGCAGGACGATACGGCCGTCGTGCCAGCGGCGGTTCGCCACGCGTACGAATCGCTGCCATGGGGCTGCGCGCTGGTGCGCTGCGGTATGCAGGAGCGGCGCGCCGTCGAGAACATCGGCGAAGAGCATCTCGCACGCTTTCACCGTCGCATCGGCATCCAAACGATCGAAGCCGGCGCGGCACCAGGACGCTTCATTGCACTCCACGACAAACGTGGCCAGCTGTTCGTCGAAGCGATACGCGTGCGCCTGAAAGACGCCGTGCGCGTTGCGCACGAAGGCGAATGTGAAGGCATCGAAGCGTCGCCGCGTGCCGAGCCACACAAAACGATTGGTACGCATGTCCAGATCGGGCTCGAAGTGCTCGGCGTGCTTACTGCGAATCACTGAGCTCACACCATCCGCTGCGACAATGAAATCGGCGTCCGCAATCCCCAATGCCGTGAGCTCGCTTACGTCAGCAACGGGCACTCCGAAACGCAGCTCAGCGCCTAACGCGCGAGCACGCTCCTGCAGGATCCCGAGTAGTGTCTTCCGTGCGATCCCACTGAAACCGTGTCCCCCCGAACGCACGACGCTGCCGCGTATGTGCACGTCGATATCATCCCAATGCACGAACCGTTCGGTGATGGCGCGATAGGTGGGCTCATCGGCGGCACGAAAGTGCTCCAGCGTTTGGTCGGAAAAGACCACTCCCCAACCGAATGTGTCGTCGGCTGCGTTTCGCTCCAGCACAGTGACCGATGCGTGCGGCGCCCGCTGGCGCAGCAGTACGGCGAAGTAAAGTCCCGCCGGGCCACTTCCGACGACGACGACCTTCATGTCTTATGCGGCCTCGCCTAACGTGATCGCGGAACGAGCAAATCGAAGAACGAGGGCGACGATGCCTTGATCTCGTCGCGCTCAAGCCGATCGAGAATCTGCTCCAACGCGGCGTGCACACGCGAGACCTTGCGCCGCTGCGATCGCGCGACGGTCGTCGCGATGAGCATCCCCATGCCCGCCCAGACGCCGCCGGCCAGCCCCCCAAGCAAGAGCGATCCCTCGGGAAAGAGTGTGGCAAGGGCAACGATCCCTGATCCTGAAGCCACGCCCGCCCCGGCGACGATCCCGCTGCCGACCGCGCTTCGTCGCCGCGCCGACCCCAAATCGGCATCGAGCCGTACCAGGGATGAACTGCTGTCAACAGCGGCGACCGTCGCCGCAACCTCACTCGTCGCGACAAGGTCGTACGTCTTCCCGCGAAAGTTGAAACCGCGCTGCAGGTTGCCAAGGAAATCGCGCCGCGGTTCCCACGTTAGGCGATCCGTCCGACGGCGCCGCGACGTCATCGACTCCTGCCGCTGCATCCAGTCATCCAGCGCGGCCAGGAGCGCCGCGGGCGAGCCGCGTATGACGCGCGATGCACTGACATACGATGGCCCGAACCATCCCGCGACGAGGGAACCGCCCCGCTCCTTCTCGGGCACATCGGCCCGCGTGCGTTCCTCTGCCAGCGCGCGCCTAACGTAGTCCGCGCTGATCCCGACTTCTTGGCCAAGATCGACCAGTTCCTGCTCCGTCATCCCCTCGGACGGCTCGATGCTGTGCGCCTGCAGTTCGGCCGCTCGGGTCAGGACGCGCTCAAGCGCCCCACGATCGAGCTGGGCGTCGTCAGGAGGAATCGAAGGAAGCGATGATTTGTCGTCAGGCATGTACTGCAACGTACGTACGTGGCTACTGCCTGATAGTTCAGCTCACCTGTCGTCCGCAAGTGATACAGAAACGCCAGCCGATCTCAAGCTCCGTGTTGCATGCCGGGCAGTGCTGCATCGTGAGGTCATGCCCGCAGTACGGACAGAAAACGATGTTCTTTCCGGCAGGGAGGGAGCCGCTGCAGTAGCGGCACGCCGCCGGAGCGGCGCCCTCGCCCGACTCAGCCGCCCTGCTCGCGCCGCTGGGCGTTGCGGGGGATGACGCACTCTTTGGAGGCATAGCAGCGGATGACTTAGGGTGAGGGGCGCTAGCGCTGCGCAGTCCCGGTGATTCAGCCGTTCCCGCGTCGCGGCTTGTTCGCATTCGCTCTGTAGCGCGCGACGCCATGGCCGCTGGCTCGGCTGAAGCAGCCGCCATAGCGGCTACGGGCGTCCCAACCGGTTGCGCCATCGGCTGCTGGTCCAAGGCGCGAACCGCATCGGCGGAAAGTGCGATGTGCGATGTCGCGAAGCCGCGATATGCCGAGAGGTCCGGGTTGAGCGATTCAAGCTCATCCTGCAGCGCGCGCTGCATGTCGGCGTCTCCCGTTAGGTATCCGCGCGCTCCCGAGAGCAGCTGCATCAGCGCGAGCTCGTAGTCTTCAACGGTTTCGACGCTAAGCTCGCGGCGGTTCAGACGGTACGGTACGACCTGTTGATAGAGCTGCGACACCTCGAACGACTGGGTGATGAGCTCTGGGTAGGCGGCGCGCACGTTATGCACGACGCGGCGAAAAAGGCGATCCAGATCGTCCATTGACACCTAACTTAGCACGGAAGCATGAGCGCGCGCGCTTGCGACCAAATGACGCGGGCCTAGACGCGTGGTAACTGCGCCGCCGCGCGGAAGGCAGCGGAGAGTGGGAAGGGCTCAGGTGTTAACGGCGTGCCGGCCTGAGCACGACGCGCGAGCCACGCATCGAACCCCGATTCGACGAGGCCGCCCGAACTGTCCCGCCGCTCGGCCGCACGCATAGCGAGGTAGTTGGCGTACTCGTTTTGCGGATGCCCGGCGTGACCGCGCACCCAGCGCCATTCCACCAAGTGACTATCAACGGAACGCACGGCCGAGTGCCACAGCTCGAGATTGCCGATCTCACCAGTGCGTCGCCGCCAACCACGTTGTTCCCACTGGTGAACCCACGCCGTCATCCCATCGATGATGTAGCGCGAATCGGTCGTGAAGACGACACGCAGCGCTCGGCCTTTACGCCCGAGGGCGTTGAAGCACTCGATGACTGACCGCAGCGCCATTCGATTGTTCGTCGTTGCCGGCTCGGAGACCCACAGGTCGCGCCTAACGATTTTCTGCCGCTGCAGAAACTCGATCAGTACGCCGGCGCCGCCGGGGTTCTCTCCGTCGCGTCCGTTGCCGAGGCACGACTCATCGGCGTACGCCGCCACGAGTGGAAGCTCAGTGACGGCGGTCACGAGACGACCTCGATGCGTTCGATCTCGTCCAACATGAACGTGATGCTTTCGCCGGTCGCAGGATGCAGTGCTTCAATCGACTCGCGGCCTCCTCGCAGGCCTAAGCGCCGCGGCACGACAACCAGCTCACCTCCCTGACGAACGACTGCAACGCGGGAGCCGCGTGCGATGGCAGCTTCGAGGCGGTTGTAGTCCGCCGCGGTCCAGAGCCGTCCCGTCATCAGTTGTTTGAGCCACACCAGGAGAGCGCGAGCTGCGCCAACACCTCGCATGCGCGATCCACTTCGGCGAGCTCCACCCACTCGGCATTGGCATGCGCCAGCGTCATGTCGCCCGGACCGAAGCAGATCGCAGGGATACCCGCGGCGTTCAACAGCGCTGCATCGGTCCATGCACTCATGCCAGCGACTTGCACCGACTCGCCGCGACCACGCAGCGCGTCCGCGAGCGCCGTGCAGATTGGCGCATTGACCGGCACATCGCTCGGCAGCTGAGAGAAGACATGCTCCACGGTGGCGTCGAGCGATGGAAGCCGCTGCCTAACGCGATCACAAAGCGCGGCGATCTCGTTCACTACCTGCTCCCCTACCTCACCGGGGAGCGTGCGTCGCTCGATCTCGAGCTGGCACAGCTCCGGATACGTGGACCATCCGAGGCCGCCTGAAATCGTGCCGGCATGCAACGATGCGTGACCCAACAGAGGATGCGTGCGCGATGTCAGTTCGCTACGCTGAAACTCATCGATTGTTGTCATCACGTGCGCCGCGTGCAGGATCGCGTCAATTCCAAGGTCATAGCGGCTGCCGTGCGCGGCGCGTCCGCGGCATGTCACCGTTACCCAAGTGAAGCCGCGATGTGCCGGCATGATCGCAAGGCGCGTCGGCTCGGTCACGATCGCCGCGTCAGCCCGGAGGCCGGCTTCGATAATCGCTCGCGTCCCGGCGCTTTTGAACTCTTCGTCGACAACAGCGGTTATGATGAGCTCACCACCGAGACCACGCGACAGCGCGCGGTGCGCAGCCGCGCACATTGCCGCAACGCCGGCTTTCATGTCGCTGGCACCACGCCCGTAGAGCCGTCCTTCGCGCTCGTCTGCCCCAAACGGCGAGTGCGTCATGCCGTCTACTGCAACGACATCGATGTGTCCGTTGAACAGCAACGACTTCCCGCCGCGATTTTTACCTGTACTTCCAACGCGCGCGATCACGTTAGGCCGCGCCGGGAGCGCCTCCTGCAGCTGCACCTGAAAGCCCCACGAGCGCAGTACATCCGCGAGCAGCAACGCGACGGCGGCTTCGCCAGGCGCTCCGGGGACAAGCTCAGGGTTGCGCGAGTCCGTTGCGACAAGCGCGCGGAGCAACGCGCGAGCGTCGCCCGGCGCGATGGCGGTCACTCCTCGGCCATCCAGGTGAAACCGCTCTCGTCGATTGCGATGGGGACAAGCTCCGCCATCTCACCAACCGTGCGACGCACGAAATCGGCATTGTTACTCGCCGCGACTATGAGAACGCACCCCCCGCCAGACGCGCCGAGCGCTTTGCCGCCTAACGCGCCGGCGATACGAGCGCGCGCGAGAATCTCGTCAATAAGGGGTGTGGGTATCGAGGGATGTAAGGCGCGCTGATGCGTCCAATGCTCGCCGACCAGCGTGCCAAGCTCGTCCAGGTCGGCGCGGCAGAGCGCATCGGCCATCTGTGTCGCGAGTTCTTTCATGTTCGCGAGACAGTCGAGGACGACCGGGTCGCGTACGCGATAGGCGTCGAGCACGGCCGTGATCGTCTCGCCGCTTATTCGCGACTGACCCGTATACGCCACGATGCAACGGCGCTCGAGCGCCTTTCGCGTCTCCGCTGAAAGTGGCAGTCGACGCACGCGCGTTGACGTTCCGAAGTCGAGTGCAAGCGCCCCTCCATACGCGGCGGCATAGTGATCCTGTCTGCCGCCAGGCACCTGCAAGCCGTCAACCTCGGTCGCGCGACTCCGCTCTGCTAATGTGGTGCGGTCGAGGGTTTCTCCACGCCAGGCGGCGAGCGCCCCGGCGACGGCAACTCCGGTCGCCGATGAGCCGCCAAGCCCGGCGCCGATGGGAAAATCACTGCGTAGCTCGATACCAACATCGGTCACGCCACTCCGCGTCAACGCAATCTCAACGAGACGCTGATCTGGCACCCGCGCCGACGCGTTAGGCGCGACGCGCGCGTGATCTGGTACGCGGCGCAGCCGCACCGTTGCGTGCGATGCGATGGCTACGCTGCAGACGCGTCCTCCTTCGCGTTCGCTATACGGGGGGACGTCGGTCCAGCCGCCGCCGAAATCCAGGCGCGTTGGTGCGCGGGCGACGAGCGACTTCACCCGATCGCTCTGAACAAGACATCGCCCCCAGCAAATCGACGCATCGGCGCGAAAACCTACAGCGCGCGCACAGTCGCGCAAACGCGCATAACAGCGCGGAATTGTTGATCGGTGATGTGTGCCAGCGTGCTGCTAACGCTTCTTGCCGCTTTTCTTAGCTGGAGTCTTAGCAGCGGCTTTCACTGCGGCTTTTGCTTTGGTCTTGGGTGGAGCAGCGGGAGCAGGGACAGCAGGCGCAGGCGCTACGACTTTTGCGTTCGGCTTCGCTACTTTCTCGGGCTTGGTCGCCGAAGGTGCAGGCGACTTAGGCTTTGCCTTCGTACCATGCGCCGATTCCACGTCGCGCATCAACTTATCGGCTTCGTCCTGCGTCATTTGCCCGCGTCGCACCATGTACTGCACGAGTTCACGCGCGCTCTCGATCGCAAATGCGGTGAGACCTGCCGCAGCATTGATGACGTCTTTCATCGCCGACGCCATTTTGCTGCCAGCTTCTAGACTGATTTCATGCGCCCGTGCCGCCATTTCGGCGACAGCATCGCGCACATCTTGGCCGCGATGTCCAGGACCGCGACGCGGCGGTACGACCGGCGAACCACCTGCTGGTGTAGGCGCAGGGCTTTTCGCGGCGTCGGCCGGAGCCGGCGCCGCACTACTGGGCGCGGGATTGGTCATCGAAATGGGATCGTTACTCGCGAAGGCGGGGCGCGACGGGAGGCTCCAAATCTCAGTGCGCAACCCGTGACATTGTAGCCAACCCGTTCACTCGAGAAGCGGGTCGGAATCGGCGGTAAGTATATGATTTTTCAGGCGTCATGCAAGCCATTTCGTGTGCTACATGACGTGTAATCAATCCATGGTCTCGGCGGCGTTTTAGCAGCTCTATTACGACATGATCGCGACACACTAGTGACAGAACTCCTAAAAGATGTGCGCGTGCTCGATTTGTCGCGCGTGCTCGCTGGACCCTTCTGCGGCATGACTTTGGGCGACCTCGGCGCTGACGTTATCAAGGTCGAAAGGCCAGGCCCAGGCGACGAGTCAAGAGGGTGGGGTCCGCCCTTCGCCCCGGATGGCCAGAGCGCGTACTTCCTCTGCACCAACCGCAACAAGCTCGGCATCGCGCTCGATCTAAACCTGCACGATGATAGGCACGTCCTCGCGGACCTTGTCGCGGGCGCCGATGTCGTTATCGACAACTTTCCTCAGCGGGCGAAGCCAAACCGGCTCGTCGATGCCGAAGCGCTCGTGGAGATCCATTCGCGCCTCATCTGGCTCACGCTGACGGGGTTCGGCGTCAGCAGCCCGCGCCTCGGCTACGACCTCGTTGTCCAAGCCGAATGCGGCTGGATGTCGATCACTGGGGAGCCAACTGGCGCGCCAATGAAAGTCGGCGTCGCCCTCGCTGATGTACTCGCGGGGAAGGATGCTGCGCTCTCGGTCCTGGCCGCGCTGTGGCAGCGAGATCGCTCGTCTGAGCCACTGCCGGTCGCGCAGCGGCGGCTGCACATCTCCTTAGCGCACAGCGCGGTGGCGGCGCTAGTCAACGTCGCGCAAAACGTGATCGTCTCAGGACGAGATGCTCAGCGTCTGGGGAATGCGCACCCCAACCTCGTTCCCTATCAGGCGTTTCGTGCCAACGATGGCTACGTGGTCATCGCGGTTGGCAACGACATGCAGTGGGCTCGGTGTTGCGAGGCGCTCGATCTTCCCTCGTTAGGCGAAGACTCCACGTTGTCCACGAATGCGGGGCGTCTCGCTCAGCGCGAGCGGGTAGCTGGCACGATCGCGGAGCGCGTGGCGCTGCGCAGCGCCGGAGATTTGGTGGAACGCCTTTCCGAGGTTGGGGTGCCGAGCGGTCGCGTACGCAGCGTGCGCGAGGCGTTGGGAGACGTCGACTATTCGGCGCTCACCGGTGTTTCCCCAGCTGTACCGGGTTCGGTGCGATTTCCGCCGCCGAAACTGGACGAACACGGGGACGTGATTCGGCGACTCGGCTGGGATGTCTTCAAAACCACCCAACCACACCCAAAGCGGTGAGGAAAGAGCGATGGGTTATCCAGGTGTCAGTAGAGACGATACGGCGTGTTGTTAGCGCCTCACCTGACGCGCTGGAACCTGATACCTCTCGCTTCACAGCTTGGGCGGCGAGGGAGGGAAAAACTGACTGTGTTACGGTTTGTTTCTGTGTTCGTCAGACTGCGTGACCCAAATCGCCCTAGGGATGATGGTGCCCGGGACAACTGGTCTGTCCCGTCGCCGGAAGACTAATTACTCTTCCGCCGTGCAAACGACGGTCCCGGCTCCCCAAATCGACCAGTCGCAAGCGGATCAAGAGGTTATCGCGCAGGTGCTCGCAGGAAATCGCGACGCTTTCGGCATCCTGATCCAACGTTACAGCGATCCGCTTTACCGTCACGCGCTCGGGATGACAGGTAGTCCCGATGTGGCGGAAGACATCCTTCAACTGTCTTTCATCAAAGCGTACCAACACCTCTCTGAGGTGCGTGGGCGCTTCGACGCTTGGGTCTTCCGGATCGTGGCAAACGGATGCAAGGATTGGCTTAAAAACATCCGACGCACGCATCTGAGCTACGACGAGGATGACCAGCCCACGGGCTATGCGAATCCAGAAGAAGATCTGGACCGCACAGAGCTCCGCGGCGACCTCGATCACGCTTTATCAAGTTTACCGGCGTCGCTTCGGGAGGCCTTCATCATGAAGCACGTCGAAGGCCGATCGTACGAAGAGATGGCTGATCTTTTAGGCACCACGGTAGGGGCGCTCAAGATGCGAGTGCATCGAGCACGCGAGGCGCTCCAGTCTCTCTTAGAGGAGAAATACGCCTAATGCTGGACAACGACATGGATCGCGGCGCGAATGAGGTAAGCCGCGAACGAACCAATCGTCCGGCGGACACAGCGGGTGCTCGAGGCGACCGTGAAGTGCCGCTGACCTCACACACAACTTCTGACGTTATTCATCGCTGGTTAGACGGTGAGACGACCGAGCCCGCCGGGCTGCGCGGAGAATCCGCGCGCGAGGTGGAGTTCTGGCGTCGCATAGGGGAAGAGACCGATCGTCGCCGACGTATGGCTACGCCTGCTCATCTCTCGGCCAAGATCATGGCGGCGCTGCCAACGGTGGAAGCACCCAAGGCGACGACGACGTCGTGGCGCGATGCCAGGTTGTCGCCTGGCGTTATGCTGGCGGCCGCCGCCGGCTTGCTAGCGTTAGGCGCTCTGGTCGCGAGCTTCCTGATTCAACAGTAACGACACGCTTCCGAACCCGTGTCTACCGGGCCGGCGTCTTTTGCAGACGCTGGCCCGGTTTCTTTTGATCAAAGGGGTCAGAGTCGATTGAAATATCAAAGGGGGTCAGAGTCGATTGAAAGCGACGCGCCGACCGGC
>JBQTIF010000294.1:0-2786 GCA_052388395.1 Gemmatimonadaceae bacterium
TGCAGAGCTGCAGCGACGGGATTGGCGTCTCCTGGCCGAAGCGCTGTGCGTACATCTGATCGAGCGACGTGCCGACGAACACGTCGGAGCCTTCGGTCTGCTTCGGGTGCGATTGGGTGAGATAGACGGCGCTGGAGCGGAAGTGGTCACCGCCGATCTCTTTCGCCGTCTCCGGCTCTGCCTCACGACAATCCGTGTTGGAAATAATCGTTAGGTAGTCACGATACGGCTCCAGTGACGAGAGCGCCGTTGGGCTCAGGTCGAAGCTACGACCGACCGCTGCCGGTGACCACATGTTTTGCTTCGCCCCCCATTCGTTGCACCCCGCCGCCCCGTGCACCATCTCGATGGCGATGAGGCGGGTGCGATCGGGTGCCGCATAACGCGCCGCACGACCGGTCGGGACCATGGCGTCGAGAAATGGAAGCGCAACCGTCGCGCCCATGCCGCGTACAAAAGTTCGCCTGGGGAGCGGTTTACCGTTGAGGAATTCCATTCTAATAGTCCTTAGCTCTTAGGTCTTAGCTCTTAGCGAAACTCTTAACCCTTAACTCCTAACCTTTAACATTGACCGCGCTTCAGTTCTGCGATCCTTCCGCAGTGGCGGCCGGAACTCTTCGCATTCGAAACGCATCACTCTTCACGATACCGACGACAAAGTCGGAAAAACGGTATCCGTTTGCTTCCGCATCGCGCGCGATGCGGCGTACGGTCGGCCCGTCGTAATACTCGATGCGGCGGCCTAACGCGTACGCCATCAGATTCTGTGTGAATGTACGAATCAGCGGGACCGGGCGCTTGAGCAACACGCGCTGCAACTCCGCCGGTGTCGATATGGCCGTCCCATCATAAAAATCGCCCTTGGTGTCGACAGTCATGCCGTTCTCACGGATGCGCCACTGTCCGGTGACGTCGAAGTGGTCCAGCGCCAAGCCGATCGGATCCATGTATTGATGACATGAGCGACACTGCGCGTTGGCGCGGTGCATCTCCATGCGTTCGCGCGTCGTCAGCAGACGTCCTTCCTTGATCTCCTTCGTCTCGTCCAAATCCGGAACACCGGGAGGTGGCGGCGGTGGCGGCACACCGATCAGCACTTCCATGACCCACTTGCCACGCAGCACCGGCGACGTGCGATTTGCGTGTGACGTTAGGGTCAGAACACTCGCGTGTCCCAGAAGCCCCGCACGTCGGTCATCCGGATAATTGACTTTGCGGAAATCGTCACCTGTCACATTGGGGATGCCGTAGTGACGGGCGAGGAGTTCGTTGACGAACGTGTAGTCCGCGCGGTAGAGATCCAACACGCTACGGTTCTCGCGCACGATACTATGGAAAAAGAGCTGCGTCTCGCGCTGCATCGCGAGCGACAGCTGCTCATGGAAGTGCGGATACTGCAGCGCGTCGGGGTGCACCTTCTCGATGTCCGGCAGACGCAACCACTGCGTGGCAAAACGCGTGGCGAGGGCTTCGGAGCGCTTATCGGCCAACAAACGCCGCGTCTGTGCGGTCAATACGGAACTAACGCCCAGTGTCCCGGCACGCGCCAGGGCGATCAGCTTCTCGTCAGGCGGCGTTCCCCAAATGAAGAAGGAGAGCCGCGAGGCGAGGTCAAGATCACTCAGTGTGTAACGCTCACCAGGTCGCGCGTTGGCCGGCAGCTCTTCGAAGCGGAAGATGAAGTGCGGGCTGGCGAGGGTCGCCTCGAGTGCGGTGCGGATGCCGAGCTCGAAGCCGCCTTCCGTGGCGCCCTGATCGTAGAAGGCCATGAGGCCTTTGAGATCCGCCGCCGCCAGCGGCCGGCGATACGCAGAGCCGCCTAACGACCTAACGATTTGCTCGGCGCACCGTCGATCCTCGTTAGGTGCGGTTGGACGGCAGCTGAAGATCCTCTTGCGGCTCGGTGTCTCCGACACACCCGTCGGATTGTATGGCCCCTTGATCGCCAGCTCGCGCAGGTGCGCGACGTTCGTGATCCCCTGCTCCGAGCCGATCTGCGTGTCGGCGATGCTGTGCGCGATCGGCGCGATGTTGTCGTTCACCGGCCCGTCGAACGTCTGCACGAACGCCGCCGTGATACGCTGCGGCCCCGCGCGCACCGTGAGCGGCTTCGTCTTCAGGTCCATGCCATCCGGATCAGCCTGCGACATCCACCGGTCGATGTCGATCAGCGCCACGCGTTCGCCGTTGACTGAGACTTCGATCCTCTCGTCGAAGGGTGCGTCGGAGCCGAAGAGTTGACCGGTTGGGATCGCGTGTAACGTGACCTCGAAGACGTATTCCCCGTCGGCGGGGAAATTGTGAATGACCGAGACGCCGCCACGCGTGCCGATCGGTGCCCCCTCGACACGCGCCCACTGTGACGCGAGACGCGCAAGTTTGTACGTCGCGGAGGTCGGGTTCGCGCTAGGATCGCCCACGGCGAGACGGCTGATCTCGCTCGCGGCGTCGAGGTACGCATCGAGCAGCGTCGCCGACGGCATCTGCACGTCTGCGATGTTATCGAAATTGGCGCTCTTCGTATCGAGCGGGAGCCAATTCCCCGCGTTGATATCGAGCGTCAGGAGATCGCGGATCGAGGTTTCATACTCCGCCCGGTTCAGGCGTTGGAACGTGCGTCCACCAGGCTCGGGCTTCGCGGCAGCGGCGACGTCAACCAAACGCTCGAGCGTCTCCGCGAGCGTTGTGAGCGTATCCCCGGCTGGTCGCGGCCGGCCAGGCGGTGGCATCATCCCCGCACGGAGTTTCGTGATCATTTTTTCCGAGACTTCAGCGGACGCCGCAGC
>JBQTIF010000295.1:0-8266 GCA_052388395.1 Gemmatimonadaceae bacterium
GATCCACGACGTCCATTCCCTCGACGACCTCACCGAAGACCGTGTAGTCGTGATCCAGGCGGAAGTTGTCGACGAGGTTCACGAAGATCTGTGCATCGCCAGTGTCGCGGCCGCGAGTTGAGATACCAAGCGTGCCGCGCGAATGCGCTCGCAGTCCCAGCTCGTCGCGCATGAACGGCCCATCGCCGACGTATTCGTTGGCATCCGGGCTGCCGCCCTGAATGACGAAGTTGGGGACGACGCGGTGGAACGTTCGGCCGTTGTAGTAGCCCGCGCGCGCCAATCGCGTGATGCGAGCAACGGTAGACGGCGCCTCGCCGTTGAATAACCTAACGCGGAATGTGCTTCCGCCGGAGGCTGGCGACAGCGTGATGCGCAGTTCGAGATCGCGCTCGTCACCGAGCGCTTCTTGGCGTGGCGTGAGTGGTCGCCGCAAGAGCCGCTGGCCAAGACCCCAACGTTCCGCCAACTCCCCTGCGCGGCGCGCGATAAGAGGATCGAAATCCGAGAAGTATGGTTGAAGCTGTTGCTCCGTGGCCCGAATCTGGTTCTCCGCGATACGATCCATGAGTTCATTGCGCGGATCGCGCGACGTCTCCTCGCGACGCGCCGTTAGGCGCTCCAAGGCGGCCAAGAGCGTCGCGAGCTCGATGCCCGGTACGTCCTTGGCTGCTTGTGCGCCTGCCAGGACAACCTGATACTCGTTCGCGGCAAGCCCGGCTCGCGCGGCACGCTCGCGCAACGCGGGTGCCAGTTGCGCCAGTAGCGTGATCGTTTCCTCGCGCACGTTCGCGTCACGGTCCTGCAGCAAGTCCAACAGAACCGCGCTGTCGCCCGTCGCGCGAGCGGCGGCGGCTAAAGCGGCACGCACCTGCCAGACCGGGTGCACGCGGAAATGCGCGAAGTGCGGCGTCGCGCTGTTTGGAGCTGTGCGAGCAAGGGCAACCAGGGCTCGCGCCGCCGTATGCCAACTTCCCGTGGCACTGACAGTGTCGCCGGGGAGGAGCCTAACGAGAGAATCAAGCACCGGCGTGGATACCGGCGCTTCGCAGGCAGACGCGAGCGCATCCACCGCCTCCGCTCGAACGTGCGCGCTTGCATCGCGCATCGCGCGCTGCGCCAATGCGCACCCCTCAGGCGACCGCACCACAAGCAACGCCCGCACCGCATCGATGCGCACCCTGGCCGCCGAATCGCTCAGACCAGTTGTCGCGGCACGTACAGCGACTGCAGACGGCGTTTCACGCGTCACGCGCAGCGCAAGGCGTCGCACTCGCGGATCTGGGTCACGTGCAGCGCCGTGGACCACCGCGGAATCCGCGTGATTCCCTGCCTGCAGGGCAAGCATCGCAAGTTCACGTACCCAGGCGGCAGTATCGCCAGTGGCGGCCATGCGATAACCGAGCGCGCCGCGCGCTAGCGTAGCCGCTTCGCAACCAAGCCCTCGGCTGCGGCGCGCCACGGCGTATATACCGTGCAGAGCGCCGAACATATGGCCCGCGTGCATAGTATCGAGGCTGGCGCCTCGCCTAACGTCCCGAGGGCAAACGCGCGTAGCGCCGTTGTGCGGAGACACGGTCTCAGCGATTCGTTCGGCCATCTGCTGGCCGATGGCCGGGCTCTGGTGCGGTATGCGGCCCAGGCTCCGCGCGACGACTCCCAATTCGTCGTCAGCGGTCGCGCGGAGCCGCTGCAGCAACAGTCCGCGCGCCTTGTCTACTGCGACTGTGTCCGTTCCCGGCTGGACGCTTTGCGCGACAGCGTTCGCCGCCTCAATGCGCATCCCGCGCCCGACGTATGTAAGGAATGGCGCGACTGAGTCGACGAACGCCGGACGTTGCAGGCGACCGACCGCGCGGATTGCGGCGCGAAGCACAACCGCTTCGCTCTCTGGTCGCAACGCGGCGAAGATTGGCGCGAGCGACTGCGGATCAGCTCCGCGCCCGTCCTCGGCCAGGCGCAGCTGCTCGAGCTGCGATGCTCGCGGCTGCGCGGCACAGGCGAGAGCTGTTCCAGCCAGCAGAAACGCCGCGGCGACTCGGAGGGCGTGAGTTTGGTACGTCAAAACGTTGCGCACCTGTAAAAGCGGGATTCGGACACGTCAAACTGCTTTCGCTGCACGCAATGCACCACCGGGCGGCAGCACCGCGCCGCGCCCTGCGGCCTCGGACCTCCGAGCTCCGACTTGACTTTAATGGGTATAACCGCGTCCCTCGCTCAGACTTATAGATTTGCAGCAGCTTTTCGCCACCTCGCCTCATGGCATCACGCCCTTCGGCAAAGAATCGGACGTCCCAAACCTCGCCGTCAGAGTCCCTCCCGGCCCGCGCTGCCTCTGACGGTATGCCGGCGCGTGGACCAGCCGACGGTGACGGGCGCACTAGGGAAGACGGTGCTGGCGGCGTAGAGGCAGGGGCAGCGCTCGACTGGTGCAAGATCGTGTACGATGCCTTGGCCTCGCGCGCGCTGGACGACGTGGAAGAAGCGACAAACCGAAATCGCGCGCGCGCGCCGAAAGATCACCTCGTGCTGTACCAATTCTCCGCTCGGGGCCATGAGGTTGCGCAGGCAATTCTGGGCGCGCTCCTCACACACCCGCACGACGGCGTGGGCGCGTACTATCGCTCGCGCCCCCTGCTCCTCGCCCTCGGACTCACGTTAGAAGACGCGTTTGCGAGTCCGTTGGGGCGCGCCGGCGGCTTCAGCGACGGGCGCGACATCGGCGTGGTCTGCAATCTGCCTAACGCCACTGGCCCGATCGTGCTGCCGATGTCGGGGGACGTCGGCTCGCAGTTCACGCCAGCCGCGGGATGGGCACAGTCGATTGCCTACCACCGGGACGAGCTGGGTGATTCTGCATGGCGCGGCGCCATCGGCGTTGTCAGCGGCGGTGACGCAGCCGTAGCGACGAATGGCTTCTGGTCTGCTTTGACAATCGCGACGACGCTCAAGCTTCCACTCCTCTTCTACATCGAGGATAATGGCTTGGGCATCTCCGTACCGCGCCAGTATCAAACGCCTAACGGGAATATCGCCGCCAACCTCGCTGCATTCAGCAACTTGCTCGTCCTGGACGGCGACGGTTGCGATCCGGCAGCCACGGCGCGGCTCCTCAGCGATGCAGTCAGCCACGTACGTAGTGCCGCTGGCCCAGCGCTGGTGCATCTCACTGTGCCGCGCCTATCGAGTCACTCCGGTCCGGACAACCAGCGTGGCTACCGCACTGAGGCCGAGATAGCTGCGGACTGGAAGCGTGATCCGCTGCCGCGCCTCAGGAGTTTTCTCGTCCCTGAAAGAGTCACGGAGCGAGAGTGGAACGACATCGAACGCCGCGTGCGCGATGACGTGGACAGTGCGCTAGCCGCCGCCCGCGCCCGTTCCGCTCCCGATCCTGCCGACATCCGCCGTTTCGTGTATGCCGAGCCGCTGCGCGACAGCGACTGTGTTGCGACGGGCGGGATGTCGCCGGGCGAGCGCAGCGCGTTAGGCGGAACCGAAACGCCGGCCCCCGACGGCCCTCGCGTACTCTTTGCCGAAGCGGTGCGCCGAACGCTGCGCGCAGAGCTGGCCCGTAACCCCAAGCTGTTGGTCTTCGGCGAAGACGTGGGCGTCAAAGGTGGTGTGCACCTTGTCACTGAAGGGCTGCAGAAGGAGTTCGGCGTCGGACGGGTCTTCGACACCTCGCTGAGCGAAGAAGGGATCGTCGGCCGAGCTGTTGGAATGGCGTTCGCAGGGCTCGTGCCGGTCGCAGAGATTCAGTTTAGAAAGTACGCCGACCCCGCTCACGAGCATCTGAACAACTGCGGTACGCTGCGATGGCGTACCGCAAATCGGTTCTGCGCCCCGATAGTCGTTAGGATGCCTGGCGGCTTCGGCAAAGACATCGGAGACCCGTGGCACAGTGTGACGGGCGAAGTCACATGGGCGCACGCGGTCGGTTGGCAGCTGGCGTTTCCGTCCAATGCCGCCGATGCGGTCGGCCTGTTGCGCGCGGCGATGCGCTCGGAGAATCCCACGATCTTTTTCGAGCACCGTGCACTGCTCATGACGAGCGACGGCAGCGCGCCCTATCCCGGCGATGACTACGTGCTTCCATTTGGGAAAGCCCGTGCCGTTCGCGAAGGCGAGGGCCTAACGATTGTAACCTGGGGTGCCATCCTGCATAGAGTATCGCAGGCTGTCGATACAGTAGGCGGCTCGATAGAAGTCATCGACCTGCGCACGATCGCGCCGTGGGATCGCGAGGCCGTACTCGCCTCGGTTCGCAAAACGGGACGCTGCCTCATCGTGCACGAAGACACTCTTACGGCAGGCTTCGGTGCCGAGATTGCCGCGGCCGTGGCCAGTGACGCGTTCTGGACGCTGGACGCGCCCGTTCGGCGCATCGCGATACCGGATGTTCCGACACCGTATCATCCGACGTTGATGGCCGCGGTGGTGCCAAGCGTAGAGACGATCGCGCACGGCATCCGCGACCTGTTAGCTACCTAACGATGACAATCTCCCCTTCGCGATCTACGCCTCCGAATTGGTCGTTACGCCTGGCTTCGTCGACCTTCACGTGCATTGGCATAACGAGGAGGGGTACCTAGCGTGGCACCTGGTGCGGCGAACCGGCGACCGCGCACAGCACAATAGGCTAGATCGCCTTGAATTCCTCGAACGGCTGCTGGCACGCGCGACAAAACTGAATGGCTTTGCACGCAGTCGATCCGTAGAACGAGCGTAATTCAGTCGCGTGCGAGCCACAGTACGGACAGGGGACTGGAACTGCTTTTGGCGTGCGCCCTTGAATGGGGATGATGTCCGGCCCAGTTGCGGTACGGCCGGGAGGTGCGATGCCATACGCGGCGAGCTTCTGTTTCACCGCGTCGCTCATCCAGTCGGTCGTCCACGCCGGCGCAAAGACAGTCTCCAGGCGCACACTGTCGACGCCGTGCGCACCTAACGCGCCCACGATCTCCTGTTCGATCTCGTGCATCGCGGGACACCCCGAATACGTCGGCGTCACGACCACGGTGACGGTACCATCACCGATGCGCACATCGCGCACGATCCCCAGCTCGACGACGCTCAAGACCGGCACCTCCGGGTCTTTCACCTCTTCCAGCCACTTCCAGACCTCGTGCGCGGTGATAGTCACCATGTCGCACCCGGATAGGCCCGCGTTAGGCTCTGCATGTCGGCGAGCATGCGGCCGAGGTGCTCCGTGTGCCGCCCGGTACGACCGCCCCCGGCGGGGTAGCTCTCCGCCGGAATCGTTAAGGTGGCATCACTGAGCACTGGACGTACGGTCTCGAGCCAGGCTGCTCGCAGTTCAGCAGGGTCGACGCCGATTCCGCGCTGGACAATCGCGCGATCCACGTCATCGCCAACACACAGCTCCGGTGTGTAGCGCCAAAGGTCGTCCAGAGCTGCCTGAGCACGCGCGCGGCTTTCCACGGTTCCATCGCCGAGCATGCGCAGCCACTCGGCAGAGTGGCGCAGGTGATAGCGCGCTTCCTTTTCGGCCTTTCCTGCAATGCCGCCTAACGTTGTGTCCTTGCTCGGCACGAGCCCGCCGAGCAGCAGTACGTCATAGGCGTCGAACAGGAACTGCCTAACCACTGTAAAGGCGAAGTCGCCCCGCGGCAGCTCCACGAGCAGGCAATTGCGATACTCGATCGCGTCGCGGAAGTAGGCGAGCGCGTCTTCGTTGCGTCCCCTACCCTCGATCGTTCCCGCGTGTTTGAGGAGGGACGCTGCCTGACCAATTAGGTCGAGGGCGATGTTTCCCAGCGCAATGTCTTCCTCCAGAATGGGCGCATGGCCGCACCATTCCGACAATCGATGTCCAAGCACGAGCCTGTCGTCCGCGATCCGTAGCAGGTACTCGAAGTGTGGGTCGCTCGCGATGCCTGACGTCGCTGTGTCCGGTCGCTTGCCGGCGACCCAAGTCTCGCCGCTCACTCGACGCGCACTCCGCGCGGGACTTTGTAGAACTGCGGATGGCGGTACGCCTTGTCGTTTCCGGGTTCGAAGAGGGGGCCAGCGTCACTCGGCGCGGAGGCTACGATCTGGTCGCTCGGCACCACCCAGATGCTCACGACTTTTCCGCGGCGCGCATACACGTCGCGTGCGTTCTGGAGCGCGTGTTCGGCGTCGACAGCGTGCACGCTCCCTGCGTGCTCGTGCGGCGCCGCTTCACCTTCCTGCGTGAAGACCTCCCACAGCGGCCACTGCGTATCGGCACGCAGTTCGCTCCCGTCGTGCGGGCTCATGCGTGGTTGCCTCGTTAGGCGGCGCTAGCCGCTGCAGTGCGCTTCGCCGCGTACGCAGCCGCCGCGTCACGAACCCACGCGCCGTCGTCGTGCGCGCGGCGGCGCGCTTCCATGCGCTCGCGATTACACGGGCCGTCCCCCTTGATCACGCGATAGAACTCGTCCCAGTCGATCGCGCCAAACTCCCAGTGTTTCGTCTCTTCGTCGTATCGCAGGGCTGGGTCCGGGAGCGACACGTTGATGGCACGCGCTTGCGGCACGGTGAGGTCGACAAAACGCTGACGTAACGTGTCATTGCTTTCACGTTTCACGCGCCAGCGGATCAACTCCGCGCTGTTAGGCGAATCTTTGTCCGACGGCCCGAACATCATCAGCGATGGCCACCACCAACGGTTCACGGCATCCTGCACCATCTCGTGCTGGGCGGGGGTTCCGGCCGCGAGCACACTGCAGATCTCGTAACCCTGACGTTTGTGAAAATTCTCTTCCTTGCAGATGCGGATCATCGCACGCGCGTACGGTCCGTACGACGTCTTGGCCAGCATCGTTTGATTGACGATCGCCGCACCGTCCACAAACCATCCGATGACACCGATGTCAGCCCACGTGAGGGTCGGATAGTTGAAGATGCTGGAATACTTCGCCTTTCCGGTGTGGAGCTGATCCACCAGCTCCTCGCGGCCGATGCCTAACGTCTCTGTCCCGCAATAGATGTAGAGACCGTGACCAGCTTCGTCCTGCACCTTGGCCAGCAGTGTGATCTTGCGCCGCAGCGACGGCGCCCGCGTGATCCAGTTTCCTTCCGGCAGCATCCCCACGATCTCGGAATGGGCGTGCTGCGACATCATGCGGATGAGCTGCTTGCGATAGCGCTCCGGCATCCAGTCTTTTGGCTCGATCGTTTCGCCACGGTCCAGCCGCGCCTCGAACTCCAGCATCCGTTCGGGCGGCTCGGCCGACGCTTGAGGTTGTGTAGCGGGTGCGTTCATTGGATGCGGCGAAAGATTGCAAAGGGCCTAGCGGAGATTATTCGACCATCCAACGCGTTGCAACGGCCGCGCGCCACGTTACGTTAACGCCGCTCGGCACATGGACTTCCAGAGGCTCCTCAATGGCTGATTCAGGGAATGCCTTCGTCGAAATCGCGCACAGCATCGCCCGAGTGACGTTCTCGCACCCAAAAAGCAATTCGCTTCCTGGCGAGCTGCTCGGCGACCTCGCGCGCGAATTGCACGCGTTGGCGAAGGCACCAGACGTCCGCGTCATCGTGCTCCAGAGCGAAGGGGGCTCGACTTTCTGTGCAGGAGCCTCGTTCGACGAGTTCAGAGCAGTGAGTACGCCCGCTGAGGGAAAGGAGTTTTTCAGCGGATTCGCTCGACTCATTCTCGCAATGATCCGCTGTCCCCAATTCATCCTTGGGCGCGTCCATGGGAAGGCAGCCGGGGGTGGAATCGGGATTATTGCCGCGTGCGACTATGTGTTTGCCATGGAGACGGCCGCAGTACGACTCAGCGAGCTCGCGCTGGGAATCGGACCGTTCATCGTGGGGCCTGTTATCGAGCGTCGCGTGGGACCCGGTGCCTTAGCAGCGATGGCGATCGACACGGAATGGCGTGATGCCGCGTGGTGCGAACGACACAGCCTCTTTTCCCGGGTTTTCGACACGACACACGCCATGGACGCCATTCTCAACGTCACCGCGACGCGACTCGCGAATTCCAACCCTGACGCGATGGCGCGGATGAAGAAGATGTTCTGGAAAGGCACGGACGAATGGGAGACGCTTTTGTTCGAACGAGCGTCCATGAGCGGAGAATTGGTCCTCTCGGACTACACCAAGCGAGCCATTGAAGCGTTCAGCGCACGTGCCTAACGGCTCCGCTGGGGTTCGCGTAAGTCGTCGGGGTGCCCCGCCGGCACCCCGACGCCGCCCGCGCTACGGCACGATGAGGTGCTTGGGCGGCGTGTTGGCGAAGTCGCCCGCCGTCACCCCCGCGAGGTTTGCC
>JBQTIF010000296.1:0-5018 GCA_052388395.1 Gemmatimonadaceae bacterium
CTTTCGAATATTTGCGAAGATCGCACGCCCTTCCTCCACTGCGGCAACGATGGACGCAAAGTTGTCGTCCGCGAGGACAATGTCCGCGGCCTGCTTTGACACATCGGTGCCGGTGATCCCCATGGCAATACCGATGTCGGCGCTCTTGAGTGCTGGAGCGTCGTTCACTCCGTCACCGGTCATCGCGACGACTGCGCCCGTGCTTTGCAAGGCGCTCACGAGTCGCAGCTTGTGCTCGGGGTTTACACGCGCATAAACCGAAACCTCGGCGATGCTGCCCGCGAGCGCATCATCAGTCATGCGATCCAGCTCCGCCCCTGTGATGACGCGGTCGTTGGACGCGATGCCGAGCTCGCGAGCGATGGCGGAAGCGGTTCGCGGGTGATCTCCCGTGATCATCACCGGGCGGATACCGGCGCCCTTCACGCGCGCTACAGCGTCGCGTGCTTCAGGGCGTGGCGGATCTATCATGCCTATCAATCCGGCAAAGACGAGGGCCTCCTCAACGTGCGGGTCCAAGGCGACGCCGTCGCTTGGAGGGAGCGCACCGTTAGGCAGCCACCGTCCAGCGACGCCGAGCGTCCGGAGCGACGCGCCGGCGAGCTCCTCCGTCACGCGCTCAATCTCGGCGCGGCGCTCGGGCGTGAGCCGGCGGTGTTGCTCGCCGACCAGTTCATCGGTGCAGCGTGCGAGAAGCACATTGGGTGCGCCTTTGGTGAACACGATCAGCCGCCGTGTCGCTGTGTCGCGGTGGACCGTGCTCATGAGCTTGCGGTCCGAGGAGAAGGGAAGTTCGGCCACACGTGGCAGCCGCGCGTCAAGGATGTCCTCTTGCAGCCCGGCTTTGCGTGCCGCGACAATCAGCGCTCCCTCCGTAGGATCGCCCTGCACGGTCCAGCGTCCATTCTGCACAGCCACAACGGCGTTGTTTGCGCGGTCGGCGGCAGCGAGCGCGCGCTGGAGCTCGCTTCGTAGCGGCCCGTCGATGACGCCGCCTCCCTCGCGACGCACTTCGCCCTCGGGTGCATAGCCAGATCCGCCTAACGTCACGCGCCCACTCGCGGTGACGACCACGCGCACCGTCATCTTGTTTTCCGTAAGCGTCCCGGTCTTGTCCGAGGCGATCACGCTCGCCGAGCCAAGCGTCTCGACCGCCGCCAGATGCCTAACTAGTGCATTGCGCCGTGCCATGCGCTGCATTCCAATCGAGAGGACAGCTGTGACGACGGCAGGGAGTCCCTCGGGCACAGCCGCCACCGCGAGCGCGACTCCCAGAATCAGCACATCGGCGAACGTCGCGGCCCCTCGCACATCCTGGACGAGCAGGATTGTCACAATCATCACGACGGCGATCACGAGGACCACCATACCGAGCACCTTCCCTGTGCGGTCGAGCTCAAGCTGCAGAGGCGTCAGTGCTTCGTGGGTCTCTTTGAGCAGACCGGCAATGCGCCCCATCTCCGTTTGCATCCCTGTCGCGGTGACGATTGCCGTGCCGTGTCCGTACGTCGCGGCCGTGCCGCTGAACACCATGTTGTGACGGTCGCCGAGCGCCGCTTGCTCGTCGATTGGTGCAGTGTCTTTGTCGACTGGCTGGCTCTCACCGGTCAGCGCCGCTTCGGCGGTCTGCAGCGACGTCGATTCCACTAAGCGCGCATCGGCGGGGATTGTGTCGCCCTCCTCGATGAGAATAAGGTCGCCCAGAACGATCGCAGCGGCGGGACTATGCCGCTGTTCGCCATTACGGATCACGGTTGCATCGTCAGCCGACATCGCTCGCAGCGCGGCGACAGCTTGTTCGGCGCGTGACTCCTGGATGAAGCCCATGGTCGCGTTGAGCAGCACGACCGCAAAAATTGCGAGGGCCTCGTAAGGCAGCGCCGCATCGCGCTCCACGAACCACAGCCCTCCGGAAACGACCGTTGCAATGAGCAACAGGATCACGAGGACGTCCTGGAACTGCGCGAAAAAGCGGCGCCACGCCGGAAGCGGCTGTTCCGCCGCCAGCTCGTTAGGTCCGTGCTCTTTCAGTCGGGACTGGGCCTCAGCGTCGCTCAGTCCGCGTTGCGTGTCTGTGCCGAGCGCAGCGGCGACTTCCTCGGCGGTCTGTTTGTGCGCGCCGAGTGCGTGCGCACTCGCATTTTGTGGCTGCTTGCTGATCGCGGTATCCGCCGTCGACCGCATAGTATTGGACAATTGTGAATATCGCTGCAGTGTGGGGAGTTCCGAACGCGAGCTGACCTCGCGGTCGTTTAAGCTCGCGCGGAAACTCAGTCCCAGTCCTTCGCTATTCGATCAGTCCCCGCCGTTGTGCATGTGTCACCGCCTCCAGACGACTGTGTGTGCGCAGCTTCCGATTGATGTGGTGGAGGTGGTTGCGGAGTGTCTGGGCGGAAATACTCAGTTTGCGTGCAATGATCGCGGCGCTGCGGCCTTCCGCAAAGAGTTTGAGGATGCGGAGTTCCTGCTCGGAGAGCGCCTCAACGGAAGCGTGATTGGATGGGCTGTGGGCAAGTGAGACGAGCTGACGGGCAGCCTCGAGCAAGCGATTAAGCAACTCTTCGTTGCGCCGGTGTTGGCTGATGTTGCGCGACAACTGCGCGAACAATCGGCGTCCCGTACGCCGGTTCTCGAAGATAATGGTGGAGACGTTGACCCATATCCTGCCGTCGGAACGGGTGCGTATCTCCAGGTCGAAGTTCGGCATCAGGCCGGCTGTGTCTGGGCTTCGGGCCGCTGAGTTGGAACCCTGCGCCAGGGCGCGTGTGCCTAACGAGTGGCGTGCGTCGAGCACCTCGTCGATGTTGCGGCCGACCACATCGCCCGCTGCATAGCCGAACAGCCGCTCGGCGCCCGCATTCCAGGAGCAGATTTCGCCACCCTCAGTTATCGAGTAAGCGGCGTCGGCAGTGTGCTCAAGCAGCCTGAACAACTCCGATTCGAGCATCCGGCACCCTTGTAACGCCCTACCGCCAATGCTAGTGCTTCGGCTCCACCCTTGCCAGACCGGTCCCAGATAGGGGGACGCTCCGACAGCCAGCCTTCGATAGCTGACTGATTCGCCATGTGCGTCAGTCGTTAGGCATTCAGCCGGCCATAGAGCTCACGCGCTGTGAAGGGTCCGGGCTGCGCAATCAGCGCACGCGCTGCGTCCACTTTGCCCCACGTGTTCCATAACAGCACACCGCGCACTCTGCCGCGCGCCATATAGTAGACCACACCCTCGAGAAACTCTTCTTTCCAGTCGGCAACGATTTCCCCGCGCGGGTCCAGCTCGCCAACGGCTTCATATCCGCGCTCAAACAAGTCCGAATAGAAAAACGGTAAGTGTCCGAACTCGGCTTCGTCGCCCGCCATCGCGCGGCCAGCGGCGCGACCCATCGAAAGCGCGTTGTCTTCGTGCTCTACGCGTATTCGCTTGCCGAGTTGCGGGGCCTTGAAGCGCGCGACGTCGCCGGCGGAAAAGACATCCCCGTGCGTGCTCGTTAGGTGCTCGTCGACGATAATGCCATCGTCAACCACGAGGCCGGCAGCTTCCGCGAGAGCAACGTTAGGTGTGATCCCAATACCCGCAACAACGGTGTCCACGGTGAGTCGCAGCCCGCCGCTCGTCTCGACCACCGTCTGTGATCCCTGCTCGATCAGCGCGGTCACCCGCTCGCCAGACCGCGCGTCCACTCCCTTCTCGCGATAGTAACCAACTATGTCGCGCGCGAGGTCAGCGGGAAAGACTCGCGCGCCGATTCCGTCTTCGGGAAACAGCATCGTGACATGGCAGCCTTGCGTCGCAAGCGCGGCCGCGACCTCGGAACCGATGAAGCCACCGCCGATCACTGCAAAGCGCTGCCCCTGGTCTGCGAGCGCGCGTAGCCGGCGGTAGTCCTCTAGTGTACGAAAATAGATCACCCGCTCGCCGCCTAACGGTAGGCGCCGCGGCGTGCCGCCGGTGGCGAGCAGCAATTTGTCATAGGTGTACTGTGTCCCGTGATCGTCCACGACGCGCTTGCCATCAAGCTCGAGCGAAGTAGCACGGCGTCCAAGATGAAGATCCACACCGATCTCACTGGTGTTGCGCCAGACGCTCTCGAGCGGCTCTCCTTTCCACAACGCCTTCGAAAGTGGCGGACGCGCATAGGGCGCATCCGTCTCCGCACCGATAATCCCGATTGCACCATTGGGATCCAGCTCGCGCACGCCGCGGGCAGCGGCATCAGCTGTCATGCCAGCGCCGATGATCAGATACGGATAGTGAGCCAATGACGAATTCTCCGACGTGGATGGCGCGCCGATGCAGCGCGAGCTGCTCGAAGTATAGCTGCTTCAATGAATGGCGCGAGCGAAGCCCGCGCCTAACGCGCACAGATCAGATCCTGTGCCTGCCCTCAATAGGTGGCGCGCGCGTCACATCACTGGGGTGCGCGTGTCCTGACCCGATCCCGCTTGTGATCCACGCTGGTGGATCGCTCGCGGGAAAACTGTCGAACGAGGCAACATCTACTTGATCTCCCTCGTCGATAGTGCGGTCGCGACGGATACCGTTGAGAGGAGACACCTTCCGGTTCGCCATGTTCAGGCGACTGGTTGCGGCGGCACAGCAGCACCGCGCCGGGCACTGCATGTGGTGCAATACACGGCTTCCGGCATGACGGCGAGCTTGCTGTAAGGGATGCGCCGTCCACAGTTCTCACACTCGCCGTAGCTGCCGTTATCGAGTTTCTGCAGCGACGCGAGAAGAGCCCCGAGACGACGCTGCGCTCTGTTACGCAGCTCGCTATCCACTTGGTGAACCTCTGACCACTTTACCGTGCTCGGCTTGCCATGTGATGACGCTTCGCTAACGGGCGACTTGGCCGTCAGGGAACGCAGCAGCCAAGCCAGCTCGTCTTCCATCTCCGACTTGAGCTCGCGAAGCTGCGATGGAGTAAAGGCCTGCGTGTTTGTCACGATTTCCTCATGTATTAGCAGCTCGGTAACAGTTGGGTAAGGTGTCCATCGCGCGCGCCGCTCGACAATGACCC
>JBQTIF010000297.1:0-3318 GCA_052388395.1 Gemmatimonadaceae bacterium
CACGCAAACGTATGCTGCAGCCAGGCCCAATCTCCCTTCCCACTCGTTATGCCGCCGGTAGGCCGACATCGGTCGAATGGATCATCGCCCAAAAGATCCGGATTGAACGGCTGATTCCACATCGGATTCGCGACGACAATATCGTACGTGCGGATCTGTCTCCCGTCCGCCGTTCTGAACTTGGGGTTGATCATCGAATCGCCGCGCGCCAACTCAACGTTCATGTCGTGGATGATCGCGTTCATCTTCGCCACAGCGTACGACTCCGCGGTCAGCTCCTGACCATACAGCTTGAGCGGCACTTTGCTCGTTGGATCCATCTCGCGAGCCACCAGCTGCAGCTTCACGAGCAGCCCCGCCGACCCACAGGCATAGTCATGACACTCCTCGCCCGGGCGCGGACGAAGAATGTGTGCCATGAGAAACCCAACTTCGGTCGGCGTGAAAAACTCGCCGGCGCTCTGCCCCGAACCCTCGGCGAATTTTCGTAAGAGATACTCGTACGCGCGGCCGAGAAAGTCCGGTTGAACGTCGGCGAGGCCGAGCCTGTATCGCGGATCGGAGAACGTCTCGACGACCTCGCGCAGCTTGGCCGGATTAATGTCACGCTCGCCATTGCGCTCGGCAGCGAAGTCGACGACGTCGATGACGCCCGAGAGCGACGGATTATGCCTAACGACCAGGCGCACCGCTCTGGTGAGGTGTTCACCGATGTCCTTGGGCCTGGTGCTGCGCCCGTCTTCTTCGTTAGGCCAGTCGTAGCGTACTTCGCGACCGCTTATGACCGCCCAGCGAGCCTGAGGCGGGAGGTAAAAGCGCAGGAGCGCGTGGTCGGCCTCGGCGATCTCCAGCGCAGTCGTGCGGTCGCCATACTCTTCGGCGAGACGGTTGACCTCATCGTCGAACACGTCCGAGAGCCGCTTGAGAAAGAGCAGTGGCAGCAGGTAGTCCTTGAACTTCGCCGCGTCCTTTTCGCCGCGAATCGAACATGCCGCATCCCACAACATCTGCTCCATCGGCTTGGTGGTCGGCACAGCTGACTTCGCTGTTCCTCGGCGGCGTCGCGTTACTCCGGCGGCAGCCGATGCGGCATCGTCGGTGTCAACACCGGCCTCTTGAGCTAGCGCTGCGATCGTTTCCTTTGCCGCTTTCTGCGGGGCGCTCGATCCGCCTTCCCAGCGATTGACTGTCGCGAACGATACGCCCAGTCGGTCGGCGAGCTGCTCTTGGGTCAGGTTCAGGTTCGCGCGGACGGCGCGAAGCATAGCAGGGACGTCTAAGTTTGCCATGTTCGATATATTTGCTATATCGCACGTGGCCGTCAATACTCTGGTGGATACTTTCTTTATTGAATAATTGACGTAAAACGGCTACAGTTTCCGCTCACCGTCAACGACCATGGCACTTACCGTCGACGATTTTCACCCGGCGTTGGACCGACGCGCGAACAGCGAATTGGTTCGCCTCATAGCGGAGCTCGACCACTTTCGCGGCACGTGGCGAAAGATGCAAGAGATTCGCACCGAGCGCCTCGCTCAGCTGCGCCAGGTTACCACGATAGAGTCGACGGCAAGCTCGACCCGAATCGAAGGAGTGGAACTTACCGACGCGGAAGTCGCGCGGGTCCTTGAAGGCATTCAATCCGAGTCGTTCCGAGCGCGCGATGAACAGGAAGTGAAAGGGTACGCGGAGCTGCTCACGCTTATCTACGAATCGCACGCAGATATTTCGCTGACTGAGAACCACATCAAGCAGCTGCACCGCATCCTCCTGAGACATTCCGCCAAAGACGAGCGGCACCGGGGCGATTACAAAAAACTGCCTAACGATGTTGTTCGCAAACGCGACGGTATCATCGTGGAAGTCCTATTCAGAACAGCGACTCCGTTTGACACGCCGCGTATGATGGCTGAACTCGTAGAGTTCACCAACGCGGCTCTCAAAGATCTTTCGCTGCATCCTTTGGTGGTCATTGCGCGATTCGTCGTTGATTTCCTCGCAATCCATCCCTTCCAGGATGGAAATGGCCGGCTCGCGCGGGCGCTCACGACCTTACTTCTCCTTAGGTCAGATTTCGACTACGTGCCGTATACATCGCTCGAGCGCATGATCGAGGACAACAAGACTCAGTACTATGTGGCGCTTCGGGAATCGCAGCTGAAGATGCGCGACAATGCGGCCGATTTCGGCGCGTGGTTGTTCTTCTTCCTCAAGGCGCTCAAGGCACAGCAGGAATCGCTTGCGTCGAAGCTGCAATTGGAGAAGGCGATGCTCGATCTCTCAGCGATTCAGCAAACGATTGCCGACTTGATCGCGGCTCGCGTTAGGATGACGGGACCGGAGCTCGCGCGGGAGCTTGGTCTAACGGAGCGCGCCGCGCGATACCACCTCGACGTTCTACGAAGCCGTGGCATCATCGCCGCGCACGGTAAAAAGCGCGGGACGTACTACACGACTTCGATCAACGAGCCTCGGCCCGATAAGCAGCTTTCCATTCTAGGCGGGACGAACGCCATCATCGCCGAGATCTACGAGCGGGGCGGTAGAGTCTCGAAGGACGACCTTGTTGAAATGGTCCGGTCGCATGGATACGACGGTCGAGTCGTGGGAATCTTGCATGGGCGTCGGCTGGCGCACTTGCGCCGCGATGCGAAGTCCGGTGAAAGCGCCTTAACGACTCGCGGAGAGGAAATCGCCCGTCAGTATCTGTTTGCGAAACGACTTTCTCATCAGGACACGAAGCCCTAACGAGCCGGCTCTGCAAGGCAGGCTGCGTATCCGGAGACTACGGAGGCGGCGAAGCCCAGGTTAAATGCTGTGTTTAACTTAATCGAAATCCAGCTCCATGTTAAACGCAGGCGTCTACAAATCCCAAGCAGCGCTAACGACGTCACGGCCGATATTCGGAGAGTGTGCCTAACGCCAGCATTCCAGCACGCGCAATGACGCAAATGGCCGCAGCGCTGGAAATCGACGAAGAAGCCGCGCGTCCCACCGATGCCTGGCGTGGAGCGTCTTCTCGCCAAGCCAGGGGAGCACGCTCAGCAGGTTCGATGTCGGCAGCATGAACACCTTCGACCGCACAGTCGAGAAGCCGGCGGTCTGAGCGAAGAGATCGAGGTCCGCGTCAGTCAGAGGATGCTCCCCCGGCGAAACATCCGGCGTTGTGTAGGGAATCGCGCGGCGAACGAAGCGCACCAACGCCGAGTTTCTGATCGGCTCTAGGAAAATGGCGCGGCCACTTTCACGCAGAACGCGTCGCACCTCGCGCGCCGCCGGCGCGAGATCGAGGTGATGCAGGATCGCAATCCCCATCAC
>JBQTIF010000298.1:0-5980 GCA_052388395.1 Gemmatimonadaceae bacterium
GCAGGATCGTAGCTTTTTCTTCAGCCGTGAACGATCGCCGTCGTGTTCCGTTTGATGGGCTCATGGACTCCTCGGTTCTCCATAGTGTGGAGAGGCTGGGAGTCACATTTCAACTGAGGCAACACAGAATGAAGGTCGGGCTTTCGGCATTGCGCTTTTCGCCGCGATGCAAGGTGACGAGCGAGCTAGCCTGCTCCACCTCGCCGATCCTCCTTTCGCTTTTCGGCATCACTTCTCAGAAAACTGGGAAGAGAGGGCGAGACGGCTGCATTTTGCGGCTACTCTGGAGGCGGCCCAGTTGTTCGATACGGCGCGACGTGTGAAGGAGCCGCTGAGCGGCGCAGGAGACGATGTGTCACCTAACGAGCCCACTGAATATGCGCTTGACGACGGCGGACCGCCCGAAGATAAGATGACGTTCGTCGGTTCCTACTTATCGATTCGGGAATGGCTGTATCGGATCAAGCATCCGAATCCTGAAGCCTTAACTTCTGTCCGCATCTTCGTTGGACTGCACCGAGCGTACTTCCATGACTTGCTGGCCGGTCGATTACCACCAAAACAGACTTTGCCGTCACGCGATGACGTCGATACCGGTTTTCGCTCTGAACAGGCGCCGAAGAATCGCAACGGCTTCATTGTGAACCGCGATGCCCCCGGTGAAGCGAGAGGCGTTTTTTCGCTGCTGTCTAACGGCTCTCTGCTCACGGTCGAATTGGCTAGCTAGGCCAGAAGGTCAGCTCTTTGCTCGGCGTTGGAACCATTATGCGAACGCATATGAGCATCGCAGAAGATTTCATCTCCGAGCTCGACTACGAGCTACCCGCAACACGACGGCTGCTCGAGCGTGTGCCTAGCGACAAGGGTTGGAAGCCACATCCCAAAGTCCTCGGCGCTCGGCCATCTGGCACAGCTGGTTACGCGCATGCCCCGGTGCGATGGTGGACATCGTTCGCGGAATCGACTTGGATCTCGCGGCTGGACCGGCGTATACGCTCGAAACGACTCAGGCGCTCCTCAAGGAATTCGACGTTCGCGTGAACGCCGCGCAGGACGCTCTCCGCACCGCCAAGGACGGTGACTTCTCTCTGACGTGGAGCCTGCGATACGGTGACCAGGTGCTGGATACTGAGCGACGAAAAGACGTGCTCCGCAATACGATCAACCACTTCGTGCATCACCGCGGCCAGCTTACCGTCTACCTGCGGATGAATGAGGTTCCGTTGCCCAGCTTGTATGCGGGCTGCGGGTCGGGCTCGAAACGCCGATCAACGATTCCGTGCGCGCGAGCCTAACGTCGATGAGCCATGTCATCATCGATGCGCCGCCGGTCGCGTTCGGCGGGGCACAAGCGATCATCAGGCTGCCGCGAGGGTTCGCGGCGGGAAGTGATCCGCGAATAGACGGGATGGCAGCAGGATATTGAAAGGCGAGCTCGCCGGCGTCCGCTGAGTCTCGTGCAGCCGACGTACGTTAGGCTGAACCAGAGTCGTTTGTCCGTCTGGACCGGTCCGAAAGTGCTTGCGGGGCTTGCCTGGGCGAAGCGGGGGCGGCACAATGATGCAGCCCTCAATCTCGCCGTGAGGCAGAACGGCCATGCATCGCGGCAAATTATCACCGTTCACCACACTTCGCGCCGTGATCAGTAGTGCACTGCGCGTGCTTCCGATCTTCGCGATTGCTGCGGCGCTGGCCGGCTGTGGGTCGGAGTTGCGAACGGCACCGACGCCACCCGATCCGCCAGCCCCACCACCGCCACCACCGCCTCCGCCGCGCGTCCCCTCCATGCGAATCGTAGCAGGCGCAAATGTCACCGATACCATCGACTCGCGCTTGCTTCAGTCCCTTTCTGTGGAGGTCCGCGACTCGTTAGGCGCACCTTTGCGCGGCGTGGTGGTGCGTTTCGAGGCCTTGCGGGGTACGCAGTCCTTTGGCCATTCGATCGCTGTGGGAGCACTTGGCTCGCAGCTACTTGGCCCCTTCCTGGCTGATTCCACCGACGCACAGGGCCGTGTCCATGCCATCGTAGCGTTAGGCTCCGCCGCCGGTCCGGCGCGTATCGCGCTCAGCGCACCAACTCTGGGCCTCGCCGACACAGCCCGCTACACAGTTGTGGCCGGCGCGGCGGCGCGTATGGTCATCATGACCCGCGATACGGCGTTGAGCGTGGGCAAGCGGTTCGTGCCTAACGCGAGGTCGGCTGATCGCTACAACAACATCCGGCAGGACCCGCTGACGTATGTTAGCAACTCCGCTGCATGCGTTGTGGACACCGCGGGAGTGATTGATGCGCGGGTGGTGAGCAGATGTCTGATAACCGTTCGCAGCGCTGTAGCCGTTGACTCTGTTCGCGTCACCGTCGTTCCCCAAGGATCGCTTGTGCTTCTCCAGCTCGATTTCAGCGGGGCGAGGGGGAGCGTTGTGACAATGGCTCTTGACGGTTCTAACGTCAGAGTGCGCGCGCGTCTGGTCACCTTCGATGCCTTTCCGAGCGCGACGCACGACGCGTCGCGTATCGTGTTTCGCGAACAAGACCATTTATACATCGTCGAAGATTCGGCGCCGCCCCGACGCTTCGTCAGTGCATCGCACCGGTTAGCGTGGGAAGGATGGCCACGCTTCGCTGCCGACGGCACGTGGATTTACTTCGCTGGAGGTACGGGCGGCAATCCTAACGTGTACCGCCTGCGGCCAGACGGTTCGACGTTGGAGCAGATCACTTCGGGCGGCTCGTCGAACACCACTCCCGACCCTTCTCCAGACGGCACGAAGCTCTCGTACACCGGCGAAGGGCTCATTCGCATCATGACGATAGGAAACGCGAGTTCGCTAATAACGTCTGTTAGAGGAACGCAACCACGCTGGTCGCCAAGCGGAAATCGCATCGCGTTCTTGGATGCGGGAAGCGTTAACCTCATTAATGCTGACGGATCGAATGCACGTCAGATCACAGCGGGAGTTTCCTACCACGATTATTCAGGCCTGGACTGGTCAGCAGACGGTAACTGGATCATAGCCAGAGGCCGCAACACGCTGGATCTCATCAACGTCGCGACCTCGGAAGTACTTCCGCTCCCCTTTCAACGCTCGTATCAGGCTGCGTTCTTGCGCTGAGCGCGGACAAGTGACGCGGTTGCTCCCGCACGCAGAAGGCTGCGACGTGCTCGCGCCAGTACCCTGCAAAAGGCTTGATCTTGTTACGCACAAAGGCGTCTGCTTGCCTAACGCGACTGGAGCAGCGCGTCGACGATCCGTCGCGGAGCCCGGTCACCTCGGGTGGCGGAGACCTTCGATCGTGACATTCGCGGCGAATGTTGTAAGTCCCTGATTCGGCGCGTCGGAACTGCCCCCCCCGTCGTCTGCTGCTACTGCTGTGGAATCGGCGGCGGGCCGTCGGGGATATACGGCTTGTAAACGAACCCCTTCGTTTGCTCCGCGAACTCGGCGCGGATATCGTCGCGCTTCTTCGCGTCGAGGAAGAGGTCCACGGCAGTCATCGCCATTGCCTTGGCCGCGTGGACCATACCCTTGTGCCCGATCGACATACCGGCTGTGGCCACCGTAGGCCACGCGTGCCATGGCGCGTCTTTCGCCCCGGTTGTGACCGAAAAATGCAACGTAGGTACCAGCCAGCTGACGTCTCCCACATCGGTGGACCCGCCTTCAGGCGGAAGACCTGGCGGATCGAGCGGCTTGAGTGTGCCGCTCAGTCCGAGGTCAGGCGTGCCGGCGGAGCGCTGGATCGCCTTGGCGAAGTCCTGTTCCTGCGCCGTGTACTGGACGGGCCCCAGCGCGGCGAGGTTCTGATGCAGCAACTTGGCGCCGGTATAGTTGACGAGGATCTCGTAGTCGCCCGCCTGCACCGTGAGCTTCGACTCCACGCCCGCGATGAGGGCCGCGCCGCGAGCGATCTCCTTCACTCGTTCGAGCACCGCCTCCGCTCCCGTGCTCTTGCTGTCGCGCACCCACATCCAGATCTTCGCATAGTCCGCCACCACGTTAGGCACGTCGCCTGCGCGTTGCACTGTGTAATGCATGCGCACGGACGGTCGCACGTGTTCGCGAAGGAGATTCACGCCGTGCGTGAACGCCTCGCCTGCGTCGGCGGCGCTGCGGGCGTTCCACGGGTCGGCGGCGGCATGCGCGGTACGACCCCGGAACTCGACGATAAAGTCGATGATCGCCTGGCTGCTCTTCACGTCGGCGACAATCTCATCACCGGGGTGCCAGACGAGCATCACGTCGACATCCTTGAAGAGTCCCGCGCGCGCCATGTAGACCTTTCCGCCGACGGATTCTTCAGCCGGTGTCCCATAGAATCTGATCGTGCCCTTCAGCGCACCGGAGGCGATCTGCTTCTTCACCGCGATCGCGGCACCGAGGCTCGCTGCGCCGAAAAGGTTGTGACCGCAGCCGTGGCCGGCAGCCCCCAAGACCAACGGTTCCTTTGTGCTCGAGACCTTCTGCGAGATGCCCGGAAGGGCGTCGTATTCGCCCATGATGCCGATAATGGGAGAGCCGGAGCCAAATTCGGCGGTGAAGGCGGTCGGCATTCCCGCCGCGCCGCGAGTGACCTTGAAGCCGTGTTGCTCGGCATGAGCTGAGAGCAGCGCCGACGACTTCGTTTCGCGGAGTGCCGTTTCCGCGAAGCCCCAGATCTGGTCGCTGACTCGAATGAGCTCGGGCGCCTGCTTGTCGACCGAAGCGATAACGTCGCGCTTCGGCTCAACGAATGTATCGGACGCGAAGGCGAGGGCGGCGAGCGCAATGACGACTGCGCTAAGAGAACGAAGAGTTTTCATCGCTGGGGGGATGGCAGTGGCGTTGTCGGTCCGAAGTTGAACTGCAGGAATGCCGCTCACAAGGCCGCTGGAGTTCAAAGGCGGAGCAGGCGATTAACCTTCACGACGAACACACGGCTCTTCAGCCCCCGCACGGCGCTCGGAGACAAGCCCTCGTCGCTGGTGTCGCGCTCGTCTGTGTAGACGAGAAACAGCTCACTACCCGGCGCATACTCCCAGCGAAAGCGCAGGTTGGTGCTGAACGCACGGTCGGCGGAGCTGTATTGCAACAATCCGCTCGCGAACATGAGGGGTGTGAACGCGTAGTCCACTCTCGCGCGCGCCAGCCGCGTCGTAAAGCTCGCGTTAGGCAGCTCGATGCGCGTGATGGAGAAGGTCGGCTCCACGGACAACTGCCGATGCAGCGACACGCGTCCCGGAGAGTTTCCTCCCGGACCAAGCGTTAGGCTCCTGATCGTGCCGTTGTAGTACTCTCCCACTCGTAAGGCAATCCCGCCCGAGACGCGTCGTTGCGCACCGAACTGATACGAGGCCGAGATATCGTTGAACGAGTAGCCGCCCGGCGCTATGGGCACGGGAGACCCGGCCGGCGTGAACGGGGTGTGCAGCATCTCATACGTCCGCCCGAAATCGAGCGAAACCTCGTCACTGTTCTCGAACTCGGTCTCGAAGCGTCCTTGCCAAACCCGTGTATCGACCGCCCCGGCGCCAGTCTCGATGTATTCCGCCGACCCGGTCCATGTGAACTTGCGCACGCTCTTGATGCGCGCTGGCCGCGGCGAGAAGCGTAATTCAGCGAACGAGCGATTGAAGTCGGCGCGGCGCAGAAACCCGACTTCCGGATTGAAGTTCGCGCCGACCGACAAGTGCTCGAGGCGCGCCCCATATCGATCGGCGTTGTAGTCGAAACGCGCTTCGTAACTCTGGTCGTCACGATCCAGTCCGGTCGTCGCGGTCCGGGCCCAATAGGCGCCGAGGCTGAGATCGCGCGTTAGGCCGAATGATCCATCGACACCGTACGCCTGGTTCGACCCCGTTCCCTGCGCTGACGCGGAGCGGTTCGTGGCCATCACGCCGATCGCGCTCCGGCGCAGCACGTCGCGCTTGACGCGCAAGACGGTGAAGTTGGTCGCCTCCGTCTGCGAGGCGGCCTCGTCGCCCATCTGCATATTCAAGAT
>JBQTIF010000299.1:0-13563 GCA_052388395.1 Gemmatimonadaceae bacterium
GGGGGCCATCGTGCTGCTGGCTATCGTCGCTGGGCCGGCACGCGGACTCGTCGGCGCCGCTTGTCCGCCGGCAGCTACCGAAGTGAGTCGCCTCTGGCTCGCGGCGCGCGCCGCGGGACGAGCTGGGTATCCAGCGGTCGCCGTGCGTCAGCTGTGGGCTCCGACAGCTGCCGCAGTGATCATGGTCGCGTTGATGCTTCTCGTTAGGCCGGCCGCGCTGTGGACTTCTGTGCCGTTAGGCGCGCTTGCCTACGGCTTGGGCGCCTTGCTACTGCTGCGTCGCAAGATGCTCAGCGTCAGCTGAATCGCCGCATCGCGAAAGTAGCCTGCCGTTCGCGCTGCTTCTGCAAGACCACGTAGCAGATGCCGTAGAGGATCGCAACGTTCATGTACATGAACGGAATGTGCGCCCAGGAACCGAATATCGCGGCGATCCCGACCGACAAGAACGCGACCTGCGCGAAGAAGATCTGACGTTCTGCCCCTGGATCCGTGTGCTTGATCTTCTTACGCGTGCGTTGGGCGTACACGTAGACCGAGACAAAGATGCCCATGAAAAGGACAAGGCCAGGAATACCCAGTTCCGCGAGCACTCGAAGGTACGTGCTGTGAGCGTCGCGGCCGCCGCGAGCGGTTCGCTTGAAGTTTTCAGCGCCGCTGCGGGCGATGCGCCAGTGCTCAACGGCATAGGCACCAAGTCCGACGCCGGTTAGCGGACGCTCGGAAAAGATTCTCCCAGCCACCTTCCAGATTTCGTAGCGCTGCTCGGCAGAACCCATATCGTCGGCGGCTTTGAGCTCGCCGCTGCCGGTCGCCGCTTTGAGATTGCGCAAGCGCGTCCACACGCTGTTAGGGGCAAAGAACCCCACAAGCATGCCCATGACAATGAGCGCCGGGAGCATTTTGAGCCGCTTCTTCGATCGCGCCAGCGCGACGAGGCCGAAGACAACGAGCGCGACGATGGCGCCCCGTGATTGCGTCATGAAAACGATCAGGGCGATCAGCGAGACGCCTAACAACGCCGCATAGCGGATGTAGCGCTGCTTCTCGGTGTAGAACATTCCGATCGTCAGGCCCATTGGAACCAGCAGAAACGCAGCGAGGTCGTTCGGATTCTCGAACGTCTGATTCCACGCGATGCGCCCGAGCTCAGCAGCGTGGTAAATGAACTGGTTGAAAATGGCCCCACGCACCGGGTACAGACCGAACGCACCTAGATACAGGAAGAGATAGAAGCGCAGACGCGTGCGCTCCATCAGCACATTCATCCCGACGAGGAAGATCAAACCGACGCGAGCCATGTCCTCCAGCTCTCTCTTTACAAACGCCGGGTGAGGCGAGAGCGGGTATGTAGAAATTGCGAGCGCGTAGTAAAGACCGAAAAAGATGAGCGGTAGCGGGAAGCGCACGCGGTCGCTGCCGAACAAGAGGCCCAGGAGCGCGATGATCATCCCTGGCTGCCCGATCGGCGCGACATACGTGATTGTCGCGATCGTATAGGCGCAGAATCCGATGAAGGCGACGTTCCATTTCACGCCTTTCCACGGCCACACAAATGTTTCGCTGTCGGGGGGGGCCACCGACTGGGTGTCGCTTGGACGACTCGTTAGGCGCTGCGCGGTTCGTCCGTCGACTTCGGGCGCTGCTGTCGGCGGAGCTTGCGCCACGCCAGGCTGCACATATGCCCGAGCCGATCTCCAGCCGCGTGCCACGGATCGCAACGAGTCAGTCTCCTAAAATCAGTCGGTCGCGGAGGTGGCGCGACCAGAATCCAGCGTTTGGTTGCAAGCTGCGGACCTGTCCTTATGCAGCACAAGCGCCCGTTGTGGGACGCTGCAGACCACAACGAGTTCCGCACTCGTGAAACAACATGGCGCGTGCATGTGACACCGCCCTGCCCACCAAGTCTCAACCGCGACCATTGGCGAGCGATGTCACACACGATTTTGGTGACGTAAGTCATTGATTAGATCGCTCGTAACTTAAGGCGTACCAATGTGATAGCGTTGTTACCCGCCGTCCGCCGCCTCGTCTTTTGGACGGTTGCGCGCGGGTGGATCGCGTCCAGCCGCCTCCCGGGACCGGGAGGACAACCGATAACGCCACACCGAGCGAAAGCTCGGGCCGGAAAGCCGAGGCGCGTCGACCCCTCAGGGGCCACGCGGGCCGGGCCGCCGAAGATGCCCTGGAGGCACGGATGGTTCGCCGTCCACATGTGCGGTCGATTGCGATGCTCGTTGTCGCCACCGCTCTACTGACTAGCTGCGACAAGCCGGAATCGATTGGGCCGGGCGGTTCGCCCGCCGAACAGTTCGTCGTCTCGATCGCTCCTGACGGTGACACGCTGAATGTCGGCGCAACGCTCGCGTTAAGCGCTACGGTCCGTGACGCGCGCGGAGCGGTGCGCAGCGATCAGCCCCTAACGTGGAGCTCACTCGAGCCTCAGATCGCGAGCGTCGACAACATCGGCCTGGTCACCGGCCTCAGCGTCGGCACAGCGCACGTGGTTGCGCGCACGGGTTCGTACGCAGACACCGCGACGCTCCTCGTTGAGGAGGGTGCGCTTGTGCTGTCAGTCGCTCCCGAGCTGATCGAAATCACTCACGGCGACTCAATTCAACTTGAAGCCTCGCTCGCGACGCCTTCGGGTGCGGCGGTGCGAGGTGAAGCGCTCTCGATACAGTGGACCACGTCCGATTCTGCGATCGCAGGGATCGATGCGAACGGCCTAGTCACTTCGCTCACTCCGGGTGATGTGACCTTCACAGCTAGCGTCAGCGGCAAGAGTGCCGTTGCGCTCGCGCGTGTGGTCCCCAATCCGATCGTCAGCGTCAGCGTGACACCCGCGAACTCGGGTATCTATCCAGGGCAGTCTCAGCAGCTCGTCGCAACGATTCGCGACATCCGTGGCCGACTCATGAAGAATGTGCATCAAACGTGGTCGTCGTCGGATCCGGCCGTTGCAAGCGTTTCATCGAGTGGGCTTGTCACTGGGCGCACGAAAGGCTCGGTAATCATTACGCTGCGCACGGACGCGATGAACGCGTCCGCATCAGTCAACGTCTTCGCCGTTCCAGCGTCCGGCGTAATTATCACCGCCGCATCGAATACGGTCACGCGCGGCGGGCAACTGCAGGCTGTCGCGACAGTACGCGATTCCGATGGCAACGTGCTAACAGGAAAGATAGTTGCCTGGTCCAGCTCGAATCCGTCCGTCGCACAGGTTAACGCGACGGGCATGATCACCGGCCTAACGGTCGGTAGCACCAGCATTCATGCGATCGTCGACTCGAAGATCGGGACGCTCCCGATCAGCGTCATCGGCGCGACCCCAACCTCACTTGCGATCATTCCTGGCTCGGCCACGATTTCGTTAGGCGCTTCGACAGGTCTCACCGCGGAAGTGAAGGATCAGGGGGGGAACGTCATTTCAGGTCAGCCGGTCAGTTGGAGCTCTGCGAATCCAGCGGTCGCGACGGTCAGCAGCTCGGGCGTCGTGACTGGCGTTACTGCCGGCAGCGCGGTCATTAGCGCCACGTCCGGCTCGCTCTCCGATCAGGCGACGATCACTGTCATTGGTGCCAGTATCGCATCGGTCAGCGTGTCGCCGTCGAGCGTTCAGCTGTCGGCGAGCGGAACGCGGCAACTTTCGGCAATAGCGCTCGACGCGAGCGGCAATCAGGTTCCTAACGCGGCGATCACCTGGAGCTCCTCGAATCCGATCGTCGCGACGGTGTCGGCTGCCGGTCTCGCGACAGCGATGTCATCTGGCAACGCGACGATCAGTGCAACGTCGTCCGGCAAAACGGGATCAGCCACCGTCTCAGTCGCGGCACCACCGCCGGCCGTGGTAGCGTCCGTAACAGTCACCTTGAACAGCTCTTCCTTGCTCGTCGGTCAAACGACTCAGGCGCAAGCCGTCGCCCGCGACGCAGCGGGCAACATCATCACTGGCCGCCCCGTGACGTGGAAGGCGGACGACGCGCACATCGCATCGGTTTCGGCGGCGGGACTTGTTACTGCTCTGGCGAGCGGGACGACCGCGATCGCTGCCAAGATCGACGGCGTGACGGGTTACGAAGGCCTCACAATCAGCGCGCTTGCGCCGCTGCCTGTCCACACCGTGCAACTGACAGTCTCGCCGAACACCATTAACACAGGACAGACCGCGAGCTCCGCGGTCGTGCTGCGCGATTCGTTAGGCAAGACCCTTACGGGTCTCACGGTTGGTTGGTCCAGCTCGAAGAACACGGTCGCCAGCGTAGGATTGGGCGGCGTCATCACCGGCGTCTCCGCCGGCTCCGCGGTCATTACCGCCACGAGCCAGGGGAAGAGCGGTACGGCGGGGGTGACAGTGAACGGCAGCACCACGGTGCCTGTTGCGTCAGTGACAGTGGCCGCTGGGTCGACCAGCCTAACGGTTGGTCAGACGACGCAGGCGACAGCCACGACGAAGGACGCGAGTGGGAACGTACTCACAGGCCGACCGATCACCTGGTCGTCCTCTAACCCGAGCGCGGCGACAGTGTCCGCGACCGGTCTCGTTACAGCAGTTGCCGCGGGCTCGACGCAGATTCTGGCGACGAGCGGCGGGCAGACAGGATCGTTGTCGATGACAGTGACCGCGGCGCCAGTAACCATCGCCTCGGTGAGCGTGACGCTCGCCAAGAGCTCAATTGCGGCAGGATCGTCGACGCAGGCAACAGCGGTGGCGAAGGACGCCAGCGGCAACCCAATCTCCGGCGTCACCTTCTTCTGGGGCACATCGAGCGCGGCGACAGCGACGGTGAGCCTGGGTGGGGTAGTGGTTGGCGTCGCACAAGGCACAGCGAACATCACAGCGAGCGCAGCGGGGAAGACTGGTTCCGCGGCTCTGGCGGTGACGGCTGCCGTGCCGCCAAGCGGCGTGACAGCGGTGCCACCGGCGCTGCCTACCAGCTACGTCAACACGACCTATACGCCGCCGACGGGTCAGACGATTCACGTACCGGCGGGTGGTAACCTGCAGACGGCGATCGACCAGGCGAAGCGCGGTGATGTCATCACCCTGCAGCCCGGCGCGACGTACACAGGCAGCTTCATCCTGCGCGGGAACAAGGCCGGCAGCGGCTACATCACCATTCGTACCGCGGCGCCTGATGCAAGCTTGCCGCCGCAGGGAACGCGCCTAACGCCGTCACGCTACGCGTCGATACTGCCGAAGATTCAAACGTCGGCCTTCGCGTCGGTCTTCCTGACAGAACCGACGACGAGCGGCTATCGGCTCCTCGGCCTCGAGATCACCGCAGCACCATCACTCACGATGCTGGGCGCGCTCGTGCAATTCGGCGACGGCTCGTGGGCACAGAATACGCTCGCCAAGGTGCCGCGCGATCTCATTATCGATCGCAGTTGGGTACACGGCACAGCCACGCTCGATCTGCGCCGCTGCGTCACATTCAATAGCGCATGGTCGGCTGTTGTCGACAGCTACCTAGCCGACTGTCACGCGAAGGGAGCGGATTCGCAGGCAATCATCGGATGGAACGGCCCAGGCCCATTCAAGATCGTGAACAACTATCTCGAAGGCGCTGGTGAGAACATCATGTTCGGCGGTGCCGATCCGGCGATCCCGAACCTCAACCCGTCCGACATCGAAATTCGCGGCAATCACATCTACAAGCCGCTGTCGTGGCAGGGGGGCAAATGGACGGTGAAGAATCTGCTCGAGCTGAAGCAAGCAGTGCGTGTGCTCATCGAGGGAAACATCCTCGAGGGGAGCTGGGTCGACGGGCAGACAGGTATGGCTGTCGTGCTCAAGTCCACGAATCAGAACGGCGGCGCGCCATGGGCCACGACTTCCGACGTGACGTTCCGCTATAACGTGGTACGCAACGCGGCAGGCGGACTTGGCCTGGCCGCACATCCCGAAGTGCATCCGGTTGTGCTCGCAGCGCGCGTGAAAATCGAAGAGAACATCTTCGAGAACATCGGCACGTATGCAGGATCGACCAACGGCCGCATGATCATGCTGCAGCAGAAGCTGGACAACGTTGAGATTAGCCATAACACGCTGCTTCACAACGCCGTCGCCGGGCAGTTCATCCTGATGGACAACTCGCAGGGCGGTGCGAATCTGGTTGTTCGCAACAACGTCGCGACGTGGGGCGGACCGTGGGGCGCCGTGATGGGGAACGCGCCACAGGGTTCGCAAGCGTTGGCGCTCTTCGCGACGCCGTATGCGTTCGAAGGGAATGTCGTGGTCGGATTGCCGGGCAACTTGACGGGTGGCTATCCCTCGAATAACGCGTATCCCTCGTCGATGTCGTTGGTCGGCCTGATCAACCAGGCTGGCGGCAACTACGCGCTCGGCGGATCGAGCCCGTACAAAGGAAAGGGGACTGACGGCCGCGACCCAGGGGCAGATATCGCGAACGTGCGGGCGATAACGGCGAACGTCATCGTCCCGTAAGGCACCTAACGTGAAGACTCCGCCGGGGCATAGCGCTCCGGCGGAGTTTTTCTTTCGTGGCTGCCGCGACACAACTTCAAAATGCAACTACTATCCGGATTCGACGGAGACAATGCATTGAACAGATTCGATCCCGTGCCGATGCGGTGCTCTGCTACGCGACTGGCCGTGTCGTAGTCCGTCAGTTCTTGGTCGGCGGGAGGGTGGGCGTCCGCGACGGAGCTGAAGGGAGCGGAGGAGAGGGCAACTGAATTCGTTATGTCCGTCTGATCCGAATAGAAGTTGCTTTTGATCCGTCGTCTATCCCCTAACCCCCTATCCCCTATTCCCTATCCGTTTCGATCAGTCTGTGGACTTCGGTGCGAGCTTCGATAGCAAACGATCGATCTGCGCCCGCACGGCAGCTGCGATCGCGCGGCCCTCAGGCGAGCCTGCGATATTCTGCGCCTCCGCGCGATCCGCTCGGTAGTCGTACAACTCCTCGACGCCGTCGCCATTCAGGATGTAGTGCAAGCGATCGTCGAACATCGAGCGCATCGGACCGCGCGCCGTGGGGTTAGGCGGACCTACTCGGATCGGTCGTTCTACAGCCGCGAGAAGCGGACTCGCATCGTCGCTCGGTTGCCCATTCGCTGCAGCAACGAGCGAGCGACCGGGAAATGGCGTCGTTAACGGCAGGCGCGCGAGCTCAGCGATTGTCGCCGCGAGATCGCGAATCGTGACTGCAGTGTTGACGCGCACGCCCTTCGGTACGCCACTTGGGTATCGAATGATCAACGGTATGTGCAATACCGGGAGATAGAGGTTGTGCGTGTGCTGATAGAGGCCATGCTCGCCGAACAGCTCCCCGTGATCCGACGTGACGACGACGATCGTTCGGTCGAGCTCCCCTCGCCGACGTAGCTCAGCGAATAGTCGCCCAAGTTGATCGTCGATGTACGCGATCGCTCCCTCGTACAAGTCTTGGTCTTTGGGGTTCGCCGAGTAGCGGTGCGAGAACTCAGGCGGCGAGATGTAAGGGTGGTGCGCGTCGTAGAAATTCAAGAACGCGAAGAAGGGGCGATCGCTATGAGCCGTTCGCCACTCGAGAAACTCGCGCGTCACATCACGCGCCGGTTTCTGGTCACTCCACGGCTGAATAGGAACTTCCAGGTTCGCTTTGCTGAACGAACCGATGATTTGCCGTGGGGAGCGGCTGAACTTCAGTGCCTTCCAGAGTTGCATCTGTAGCGGCCACGCGCTGAGGAAGGTCTGCTTCAGGCTCGTGTCATAGTCGTCGTAGTGTTGAAAACCACGTTCGAGTCCTGAGTCATACGCCGTGTACAGCCGGTTGGCGGCGAAGCCCGCTGTGAAGTAGCCGTTTGCAGCAAACGCTTCGGCCAGCGTGCGCGGCTTACCATCGAGCGGCGCAAGGAAATCCGCCGACGTCTCGTGCGGATACAGACCAGTGAACATCGACGTGTGCGACGGCAGCGTCCACGGAGCCGTTGAAAAGGCGTGCTCGTAAACAACCCCGTCGGCGGCGAGTTGCTGGATGTTAGGCGTGTTGTTGCGCGCCAGCCCATACACGCCCATGCTGGCGGCGCGGACCGTATCGAGGACGAGGAGAAGGACGTTAGGCGCGTCCGTGGGAGCTGGCGGCAGCCCCGCGATCGCTCGGCGCTCGGCAATAACGCGCCATGTCGCTCGCTTGGTGAGCCCCAAACACAGGACGACAACGGCCATCGCGATACTCGTGCGCGTTAGGCGCCGCAGCCACTGCTCCGGCGCGCGACGGATGAAACGTGAGCCTTGGATGCCGATTCCCAGCCCAAGCAGCAGCACCCCCCAACGCGAAAGTGGGCCAATAGCACTCAGCAGCGCCATCGCCGCGCCGCTCAGGAACAGAACGACGGCGAGCCGAAACGGCACCAGGCGCGGCGAAATCAAAACCAGCGCCGACACGCCCACAGCCACCAGTAAAACCACCACCACATACGCGAGCGGCACCGCCCACACAAAGTCGTGCGTCTGGAACACGATGCGTTCGCGCACGAGCAGGTTGAAACCAACGATCAACACCTGGGCGATTCCCGCAACGAGTGCGCTCCACGTGGCGAGCACGAAGATCTGCGAGATGCGCTGGGCGCGTGTCGCTGGGGCCATCGGGGGATAACGACCCATCACGCCTCCCTTTCTTTCATGGAAGACGCGTGCGGTGCCTCACGGTATCACGACTCCGGTGATTTTCTGCCGCAGCGTCGATATGTCAGCTCCCGGATCCGCGCTTGTAGTTGCCGCTCCTCGGTGCGGGCTCCAGCTCGCGAGGCGGTAGTCACCACTTGCCACATCCATGAACCCGACTTCATCGGCGATTGCTGGATAGGAGTTGTTAGGCGGATATCCAGCCACGAGGTTCCGTGGTAGACCGATAACGACATTCCGTTCGAAGGCGTACTTGCTGCTATAGGAGGCAAGCGCCTGCATGCCTTGCGGGCCGCGACCCATGACCGCACCGAAAGGCCCACCCCACGTCGAGATATTGTTCGTGACTATCAGATTGGTCCCTGGCGGGTCACGACCCAGGTCCATGAGAATGAACTGGCCGGATCCCGTAAACTGACCGTGCATGAGCGTGTTGTGCGTGATCGTTACATCAGCCAGTCCACCCTGCAGCACGATCATCCGGCCATTCGACGTAGCGTTGAAGCTACCGACGTTCTCAAAGAGGTTGTGCGCGATCAATAAGCGCTTGGCCGCCACGGCTGGCTGCACCTCAGGGTGAGCAGCAAGCGTGATTCCCGCGGCGACGTTACGAATGGCGTTGTACCTGAAGGTGATGTCGCTCGTGGATGCCCAGGGAGCGCGGCCGCCCTGGTTCACGGACTTGAAATTGATCGCGAACCCGGTCCCCCCATCGACCCAGCAGTTCTCGAAGACATTTCCTTCCACGAGAACGCGACTCCCCTGTTTCAGCTCGAGAAGGTTTTTGACCGTCCAGAGACCGACCCATGCAGGCGGCTTGTAGAAGTGGTTGCGCCGAATCTCGATGTCACTCGGAATGAGACCTTGAATGGCGGGGTCCGCGCCACCGAACATCACGTTCTCACCAGCGCCTTCGAGGTAGTTGTTCTCGATCTTGAACGGGCCCGGTCCATTCCAGCCGAGTATCGCTTGCGAATCGAAACCCTTGCCGTGGCATTCACTCAAATAACTGTCGATGATCGCACTGGTGGCGCTATTGAGCGTGACGCAGCGCTGCAGGTTGAGCAACGGGTGACCATGCACGTACGATCGATCAAGGACGAGCTCCGTGGGTACTCTCGTTAGGTCGTTTTGCGCCGCGCTGCCGTCACCAAAGCGAACCAGTGCTCCAAGCTGAATGACTGTCGGTGCAGCGCTGATCTCGAGACCTACGAGACGATAGCCCCGCGCATTTGCCGCAGTGGAGATAACTGACTGACTGGCATTTGCCGCTACAAGCTTGGGCATCGCCACGGCATGTTGCGGCGTCGCTCGCGTTCCTTCTGGAGGCAGAGACGACAGATGGCTTGTGCGAATTACGATCCACCCATCGCTCGCTGTCCCTGGTTTTTCCGGGAGCAGGAACCCGCCAGTGAAGGTGGCGCCAGCTTGGAGTACGATTTCGTCCCCGCGACTTGCCAGGTTGATCGCATCCTGTAAGTTGCCGCCCGCGTTGACAGCGATTGAACGCCCCGTGGTCGTCGGGTATCGCGTATCGACGGTTACTCGCGGCAGCTCGACGGCCGCCGGAATGGGCGTGGGCCCTGGGGGCGGGGGCGGCTGAATTGGGACCGGCAGCGGGCCTGGGAGCCCCGGTGGAGCTATGGGGACAAGGAGCGTGTCATCGTCCGCGGCCACGAGGCTCGCCGCGCCCAGAGGATACCTATCGGTTGGAGCGCTCACTGCGGTGCAACTCGAAACTGCCGCTAGAGCGAGCAGCCCGCTGACGAGTCGCAACAGCATACAGCCTCACAGGTATACGACGCTTGGTCCGACTCCACTCGGGCACAGCCCCACTGTGGGCTGCAGCGGAGGCATTGTAGCGGCAGCCTTTCTGTGTGACAAGAGAGCCCCGTCACACATCGGCATACCCGCACGCGCGATCAGACACGCCGTTGTCGCGGCACCCCTATGGTGCCGTTCAGCTATTTGACGACGACGCCCTCGGTTTGTTTGCGCAGCGCCTGCATGTCCACGCCCGGGTCCTTCTTGTTTGTGCCCGCACCGCGAAATGGGCTGGAATTCGAGAGGCGATAGTCGCCGGTGCTCGGATCGGCAAAGCGCACCTGAGCGAGGTTCAATGGAAAGTGATTGTTCGGCGGGTACATGCGCGCGCCGCGGGCATCCATGCCGATGATCACATTGCGCTCGAACACGTACGGTGACGCGTACGCCGCCAGCGCCTGTGCGCCGGCGGGGGCGTTCCCCATCACAGCGCTCCAGGGGCCGCCCTTCGTCGCGACGTTGTCGCGCACTACAAAATTCCGTGCCGGTTGTCCCCCTTTTCGCTCAAAGAGGATGAACTGACCAGCGATTTCATTGTGCAGCGCTGTGTTATGCGAGACCTCGACGTCGTCCACCCCGCCATTGAACATGAACATGCGACCGTTCCTCGTGCCTAACATCGAGCCGATGTTCTCGAAGAGATTGTGCTCAATGAGAAAACTCTTCGCTGGAAGCGCTGGGTTCTGCTCCGGACGCGCGGCGAGCGAGACGCCGGCACCAGCGTTACGAACGATGTTGTAGCGGAAAGTCACGTCGCTGGTGATCGCCCACGTTGCGCGACCGCCTTGGTTTACAGACTTGAACAGGATGGAGACTCCTGTCTGGCCATCGGTCCAGCAGTTCTCGAAGACATTTCCTTCCACGAGGACTCGCTTACCAAGCTTTAACTCCAGGTGGTTCTTGATCGTCCAGCGCCCTTTCCACTCCACTGGCTTAAAGAAGTGGTTGCGGCGGATCTCGATGTCGCTCGGTATGAGGTCGGGTATGGACGGATCTGCTCCGCCAAACATGACGTTCTCCCCGGCGCCTTCGAGGTAGTTGTTCTCGATCTTGAATGGACCGGGTCCATTCCAGCCTGAGATGGCTTGAGAATCCATCCCCTTTGCGTGGCACTCTGAAAGCCAGCTGTCGATAACAGCGGAACGAGCGCCGTTCAGTGCAACGCAGCGCTGAATGTTCAGGCTATCGTGGCCATGAACGAACGAGCGATCGAGAATGAGGTCGGACGGCACCAGCGATTCCTCGCGCTGCTTCGGCCCCGCGATCCCGAACTGCACAAGCGCGAACAGCTGCCGCATGTTCGGCTGGGCAGTGATCTCCAGACCAACCAGCCTGTAGCCGCTCGCTCTCGGCGCAGTGAAGATCACTGATTGATTCGGCCTGTCTGTGATCAGCTTCGGCATCGCCTTCACATGTCGCGGCGTCACCCGCTCTCCTTCGGCGGGGAGCGCGCTTAGGTCGCTAGTTCGGATGATGATCCATCCATCTGCCGCAGTTCCAGGCTTTTCAGGGAGCGTAAATGAGCCGAGGATCGTCGCGCCGGCATCGATCGCGATTTCATCCCCGCGGCGGGCGTTGGTGAGCGCTTGCTGAAGGTCGTCTCCCGATCGCACGCGGATGGTCCGGCTGCCACTGGTCGGTTTCACGTACCGTGTGTCGAGCTGGACACGCGGTAGCTCCGGTCGGCCTGCCGAGCGATCCTGGGCGTCGAGCGGCGCTGCCGCGAGGGTCGTCAAAACGAGCGCAGGTAGGCCGCTGAGGATTGACCAGCGCACGGCAGTCGACCGTGTTAGCTGGCGGGGAAAAACGTCCATTCGATCTCCGATTTCTGGGGCGGCAGATTCGGCCGTTAGGCGACCGATCATGTTTGCGTGACGGGTCTCACATTTTCGGGCCTGCCGTATTCTCTACACCGAGGCGCGAGATCCTTGCCACACGAACCGGTCCCGCCGCGATCTCGATGCGATACTCTGAGCCGCGCGCGCGGCGTCTTCCGCGATACAAATTGACGCCTTACGTTGCAATGACGGGAATGTCTCGCCTCGCATCCCGGTCGCGAAGCGTCGTAAGTATCCATCTGCACCCCACTTCCTTTGCCGTCGTCGGCGGATCCATTGAGTGCACCGGGCGCGGCGTCCGCCCCCGAGACGACGGACCAACACACGGCGCAAGTACAGGCTGGCGAGCGCTTTGAGTTCGGGAAGAATTGGCGCCGGTTCCTGCGGACTGTCGATGAATCCCGCGTTGAGTACGCGACCCTCGCCCTCGCAGACCTGCTTCAATCGAGCGATTTGCATGGGCTGAGCTTCCTGGATGTGGGATCGGGTAGCGGCCTTTCCAGTCTTGCAGCGAATCGGCTTGGCGCGCGCGTGACGTCATTCGACTACGACCCGGAATCCGTCGCCGCGTCCGAAGAGCTGAAGCGGCGATTTCACGATGGTGCGCAGCCATGGGTGACCGGCGCCGGGTCGGTCCTCGATACGGCGTTTCTGCAGTCGCTGGGAACGTTTGACATCGTTTACTCCTGGGGGGTTCTGCACCACACAGGGCAGATGTATCGCGCACTCGACAATGTGCTGCAGTGCGTGCGGCCGGGCGGGCTCATCGCGATCGCCATTTACAACGATCAAGGTGCGTGGTCTCGGCGTTGGGCGCGCGTGAAGCAAGTGTACTGCGGGTCTGAAGTGGGCAAGGCGCTGGCACTTGGCGCCGTTGTGCCTTACTGGGTCGGGCGCGGCTTGGTCTCGGATATGCTGCGACTGCGCAATCCGACAGCGCGTTACCGCGAGTACCGCCAGCGACGCGGGATGTCCGTCCTGCATGATTGGATCGACTGGTTAGGCGGGTGGCCCTTCGAAGTGGCGAAGCCCGAGGACATTTTCCGCTGGTTCCGCGAGCGTGATTATTCCCTCGTGAACCTAACGACGGCTGGCGGCACGATGGGGTGCAACGAGTTCGTTTTCCGCCGCTCGCAAGGCACGTGACCGATCAAAGGGGTCAGAGTCGATTGTGAACGATCAAAAGGGGTCAGAGTCGATTGAAAATGACGGCACAGGGCAGCGAACGGTCCACAGCACGTTTCAATCGACTCTGACCCCTTTTGA
>JBQTIF010000300.1:0-22505 GCA_052388395.1 Gemmatimonadaceae bacterium
TTACCCCGCCCACACCTAAAAACAGTTACCCGCTGCGACAGTTTGACCCCCTTCACCCGTTAAACGCTCGTGGGGTTGGGGGGGGGGCACTGTTTAACGCTTTTTGTTGTTTACTTATGCCGCTGTCGCTCTCCAGCTGGATAACCGCGTGGCGAGACTAGTTAGGCAGCGTCGGCAAGCGTCACAATGTTCCGCCCCGCCTGCTTCGACCTGTACAGCGCGCGATCCGCCTGATCGATCAACGATTCCGAGCTGGCCCCGTCCACCCACGCGGCCGCGCCCACGCTGACCGTAATCGGACGCATATCCCAGCCGTTCTCCTCGATCGCGAGGCGCAGTCGCTCGGCCATGAGCTTTGCCCCTTCGCGGTCCGAGTCAGGGAGGATGATCGCGAACTCCTCGCCGCCGTAGCGCGCGATGAAGTCCGCGTCGCGGACGCTGCGCGACAACACACGCGCGACCGACTTGAGCACGTCGTCGCCGCGCGGATGCCCGAATGAGTCGTTGAAGTTCTTGAAGTGATCGATGTCCAGCAGCAGCAGCGCGAACGATTCCTTGCTCCGTCGCGCGCGAGAGATCTCTTCGTGCAGTCGCTCTTCGAAGGCTCGGCGATTCTTGAGGTTCGTCAACGGATCGAGCGAGGCGAGTGCCTCGAGTCGCGCATTGGCATCGATCAGACGCTCCTGCTGCGCGCGCAACTTGGCCTGCGCCTCTTCGAGTTGCCGCTCGTATTCGCGCCGCTCCGTGACGTCGCGCGACGCTGCCTGGAGCCGAACGATCTTCGCCGAGCGGTTCAGGATCGGCCGCCACGACGTTTCCACCCACACGTGCCGGCCGGACTTGTGCAGCTTGCGACATGTTAGCGCGGTCACTGGTTCGCCGCGCAGGAGCGCTTCGTGATGCGCCATCGCCCGTGCGCGGTCCTCGGGATGCACCATGGTGAGGGGCCGCATACGCGCCATTTCGTCCGGCGTGAAACCGAACACGCGCTCGCAGCTGGGACTGACGTACAGCGCTTGACCGTCCAGGTCGTGCAGGCTCACGACGTCGCTCGCATTCTCGGCGAGGAGCCGGAAGCGTACTTCGCTGTCTCGCAGCGCCTCTTCGGCTCGGGCGCGTTCTTCGAGGCTGTCATGCACGACCGTGGCCTGCCAACCGGTAAGAACGATCAGGGTCGCTCCGGTCATGAGTGCGAAGAGCATAATCGCAAGGTCCGGCGCGACGATCTGCGAGCGATAACTCTTGAGCAGGAACCAGCCCAAAACGATCGGCAGCAGCAGACCACCGCTCAGCAGACGCCGCGCTAGGCGGCCGCCCGGCCCGGCACTCATCACCACGCGGCTCAACCCCTCGTGCGGGCGCAGGAAGAGCGCGCCTAACGACAAGATGGTGAGCGCGAACGCCGTCGGTCGCGCCATGCGCATCGCAAAACCGACGCTGTCGAACCAGCCGGCACGGTAGAGAAATGCGAGCAGCGCGGTTCCTGCGAGCGTCAAGTTGATGAGCAGCGCGACTTGTGCCGATTCGACGCGAGTGCCTTTGCGGACCAGCGTGAGCATCGCGAGGGAGTACAACGCCAACGCTGCCGCCGTGACTGACGCCAAGCGGTTCGCACGTCCGTCGCCCGTCGCCTGCATCGCGTTTCCGAAGAGCAGTTGATCGAGACCCAAGCCGAAGTCCCCGGCGGTATCTACGAAGCAAGCCAGTGAAAGACCAAACAACGCGACCAATAGCAGCCGCACTGTACGATCCTGCTCCTCACCACGGTTCGTCGCCAACCAAAGCGCAATCGCCGCGAGCGCGAAGAGAAGGGCGGCCGTGGGATTCATCGCCGCCTCATCCGGCGATCCTAACGAGCGTAGTCGCGCTACGTCGAAGATCCAACCAGCCAGGACGCCGGCTGCAACAACGAAAGCCGCCACCGCGCATACACGCGCGGCGAACGTCTCTCGACTTGGGGCCGGGGTTTGCTGAGTGGCTGCGACCGCTGGAAGGGGAAGCGGCGCTGTGGTGCGAGGCGAGATTGAGTCCATGGCGACTCACTTAAGACTACTACTAAGTGATTGGCGTCACGAGACTTACGGTATCATGGCGATGGTCAGGAGCGTCACTCGTGGAGGCTCCAAGCACCCTGTTTGCGTGACGAGTCGGTCGCGCTGCGTTACCTGCGCTGCTATCGCGTGCCGTACGTGGTCGCGACTATTTCCGCATGCTCATCACGATTGCGCGCGCCGAGGACGCCACGCTTGTCGACCTGGAGTACCGCGGACACACGGAATACCTCGCAGCCCTCGCGCTTGAGACGAGTGACGGGTTGGCAGTTGTAGACCCAGGTCCCAGTGTCACAATAGACACGTTACTCGCCGCCGTTCGCGAGATCGCGAGCGCAGAATCGACGTTGAAGCATCTGCTACTCACACACATCCATCTCGATCATGGCGGATGCGCCGGCGTGCTCGCGGCGCGTTTCCCTTCGTTGACAGTGTATGTGCACGAGCGCGGCGCAGCGCACCTCGTCGATCCCTCGCGCCTCCTCGCGAGCGCGACTCGACTCTATGGCGATCGCATGGATGAGCTGTGGGGCGAGGTACGCCCCTGCGCGGCTGATCGCGTGCGCATCGTGCGCGATGGCGAACGCCTAACGATTGGAGCGCGGACGATCCGCGTGGCTTACACTCCGGGTCACGCCATTCACCACGTCGCTTACTTCGATGAGTCCACGGGGCTTGCCTACGTCGGAGACGCCGCTGGCGAGCGCTTCCACAGCGGCACACCAATCATCCCGACGACGCCACCACCCGACGTCGACCTCGAAGCTTGGCGCGACAGCACGGATCGTGTGCGCGCATGGCAGGCGAACGCGCTCGTGCTCTCCCACTTCGGCGTCTTTGACGATCCCCAATTGCACCTGACGCGGCACGACAGCGCGTTGCGCGACTGGGCTGACGCTGTGCGCGCTTCGCTGGATGCACCCGGTACAGATGATGAGCGCGCCGCGCACTTCGCTAAGGAGCGCCTAGCTGCGGTGCAGGCCGCTTCGACTCCTGAGGGCGCGACGCGGGTCCACTTCTCGCAGATCCGTGACTGCTGGTTCGGGCTCGCACGATACTGGCGTCGCAGGGGAGTCAGCTTTCCCCGTTAGGCTGGGCGTATGCACGGGTCTGTCACGATCATGCGCCGACGTCGTACGGATGAGCCAGGCCAGCCGTAAACCTCAACCATCTCTCACAATGCTTAGCGCAATCATCGTGGGTCTCATCGTTGGCGCGCTCGCCAAGGTGCTGATGCCGGGGAGAGACCCGGGCGGCATCATCATTACGATCCTCATCGGTATCGCCGGCGCTGTCGTCGGTACCTATATCGGTCGCGCGCTCGGCTTCTATGCAGCCAATGAGGGAGCCGGCATCATCGTGTCGATTCTCGGTGCGATGATATTGCTCTTCCTGTACCGCGTCCTGCTGCGACGACGCGCGTTGCCGTAGGACAAGCGATCGGCGCGCTCAGCGCGCGTCCACCACTCCCATTTTCACGAGCGGCGCGATGTGACGCTGATTGAGCAGGTCGCGGATTTCGTCAGGCGGTAATGGCCGCGAGAAGAGGTACCCCTGCGCGAACTCGCAACCGAGTTCACGCAGGACCTCGACTTGCGTTTCCGATGTAACGCCTTCGGCGATCGCCTCGACACCGACGGCGCGAACGAGGCCGAGGATCGCGCGCACGACTTCGCGCGAGAGGTTCTCGCTGTCAATCGCGCTCGTAAAGGCACGGTCGATCTTGATCGCGTCGAGCGGTATGCGGTGCAGGTAGCTGAGCGACGAGTACCCTGTACCGAAGTCATCCAGGTGGATCGCAACGCCTAACGCGCGAAGGTCGTGGATGATGTTGACAGCAGGGTGCGACTGCGAGATGATCGCACTTTCGGTGATCTCGAGATGCAACGACGCCGGCGCGAGCTGCGTCTCCTTGAGCGTTGCGGCCACTGTCCGCACGAGATCGATCTGACCGAACTGCCGCACGGAGAGATTCACCGACAATCCGATGGGCTCGTCCCACGCCAGCTCCTCTTGCCACGCCTGTATTTGACGGCACGCCTCGCGCAGCGCCCACCGCCCCATTGGGATGATGAGTCCGGTCTCCTCGGCAATGGTCACGAAGTCCGCAGGAGCCACAACGCCGCGTTCTTGATGGCGCCAGCGGATGAGCGCTTCCACCATTTCGATGCGACCGCTCGCGAGCGATACGATCGGCTGGTAGTAGAGCATGAACTCCTGATTATCGACGGCCCGGCGCAACTCGTTTTCGATCTGAAGACGTGCGAGTGCTTCCGCGTGCATGGCGCGATCGAACATCTCGAAGCGGTTTCGGCCGGCGCTTTTGGCGCGGTACATCGCCATGTCCGCGCTGCGCAGCAAATACTCCGGGCGTTCGTTCGCCGACGAGCTGAGTGCCACGCCGATGCTCGCCGTCACGCGGTGATCGAAACCGCCGACGTTGAACGGTTTCGACAGCGCCTCCTGCACGCGTTCCGCGACGATCGCGGTATCACGCGCGTCGGCCACGCGCTCCAGTAGAATCGCGAACTCGTCACCGCCTAACCGCGCCACGATGTCACCGCCACGCACGCACTCTTCCAAGCGCCGAGCGACGGCCATAATCACTTCATCGCCGACGTGGTGCCCCATCGAGTCGTTAATGAGCTTGAAGTCGTCGAGGTCGAGGAAGACAACAGCGAACAGCGTGTCATCCATGCGACGCGATCGATCGGTGGCATCGCCGAGCCGGCGCATGAAGTAAGCACGATTAGGTAGACCCGTTAGCGCATCGTGCTGGGAATCATGCCGCAGCTGACGTTCGCGTACCTCTCGCTCAGACAGGAGGTGCCGTAGCTCGAGCTCCGTGGTTGCCAGTGCCGCGAACTCGTCGAGCCGAAGACGGTCGCTGTCGGTCCAATGTGATACTGCGTCGCGGAACGCGCAGAGCATCGCCACCGGTGCGCCGTCACGATCACCTAACGCGCAGATGGCGAAGCTCGCGAGACCTAGTTCCGCCGCGGCGAGTTGGATCTCCTCGCGCGAATGCTGGCAGTCGGCGATGGCGAGGTACCCTCCTTCCTCCATGACGCGCCGCGTGATACCGAAGCGAATCAACGCACCGGAGTCATGCGCAAACCAAGGCTTCGCGTTAGGCCCTGCACCGAACGCGCGCCGATCGCCGCCGAGCATCACCACAAGTGCCGACGACGCGGGCAGCGTTTCTGCCGTGAGCCGCGCGATGCGTTCCATGGACGCCGCGAGGGTGCCGCTCAGCAGACCGCGTGAGCCGCTGGCGTCGTATGCCGCCTCGGACTCTGGGGTGACCGGGAATTTTCTGGGCCGCGGCTCTCTGTTTTTGGTCACGTATGCGGATGGCGGACTGGCCGGCAAGTCGGGGTGCCGCTGGCGGTTACTCGCATGCCAAGACGTCGCCCACCTTGGACCAGTTTTCAGCTACAAGACGCTCCTAATGTGGTCCGCGAAACAGTGCCGGCCCCCCAAACGGCAAAGGGGACCGCGGTTAGCGGTCCCCCGGCCCTACTGCGAGAGCCTATACGGAGGGCGGCTACGGCACCCGTACGGAGAAGTTGAGGTCGACCTCGTTGTGCCCCTCACCCTTGTGGAAGAGACTCACCCGGGCGGCCGTGCTCGCCCCAGCGGCCAAACCTGCGACTGCGAGCGTACCGCTGCGTGCGCCTGTCGGCGTCCAGGTGAGGTTGGTGCCGCTCGCCTGTGCAATGCGCAGTTCGAAATCAGCGTTGGTCACGATCGTTTCTACGGCACCGTCTGGTCGAAACCACTCCGCCGTCACAGCGTTGGAGCCCGACGCCACGGTGAGCGTCGGCGACTGTGTAGTACTAATGGTCACCGAGTTCCCCCCAACCGTTAAGCGGACCGAGCCAATTTCTGGTTCGTCGTCGGGCGCGATGGGATCGTCGTCGTTGCACGCCGCCAGCGCCGTGGCAGCGATGAGTGCGATCCCGAGTTGGCGTACGCGTCGAAGTGTTGTATTGGCAAGCATTGGCAAATCTCTCCAGTGAATTTCGATAGGTTTAGAGGCCCTGCCTAACGTCAGAATACCAGGCGATAGACCAATGCCACGTTGCGCCCCGGTTCGGGCATGATTGCCTTGACGCGGGACAGGTGATTGCGGTGTTCGCGGTCCAACGCGTTGTCGATTCTCAGTGTGAGGGCGTGCAGCCTGCTGCCGCGCACAAAGCGGATTCCTGTACTGAAGTCGACGACCGCGTAACCGGCCGTGGTATCTTCAAAGTCACCGAGGCGGTTCTGACGATCTGCTATGCGGATCGCACTGCCGGCAAACCAATTGGTGCGCTCATAGCGCATACCAAACTCGCCGTGCAGCGGCGGAATGAGTGGTGGGAATTCACTTGCTGCCATGAGAACGGTATCGCCATCGACGAAGAGCGGAATTGAGTCGCGAGTCGACGTGAAGCGGGCGGTCACGTGGGAAAGTGTCGCATTCAACACGATGCTTCGCGCAACGCTCCATTCGATCCTTCCTTCGGCACCGCGAAAATCGGCATCCTCGTTAGAGAACTGCAGGAGCGCCCGACCGCCCTGGAGCCCGAGCTCGACTCGGCCGCGGCTCGACGGAAAGATGTAATTGTTCAGCCGATTGCCGAAGACGGCGACTTCCGCGCTCACGTTTGGACGTGATAAGCGCGCAAAAACATCGAAGCCGAGGCCACGCTCATCGTCGAGCTCCGGATCGCCGACTTCGAATGCGTTGGCCGCGAGATGCGGTCCGTTGGAGTAGAGCTCGTTGAAGTCGGGCGTGCGATACGCACGACTCAGCGATGCGCCTACCCGGACATCGCGCGTCGGTTCGTAAAGCAAGCCTAACGAGCCTGAGAGTGACCCGAACGTGCGCGGCCTGGTCGGAATGCGCTCGCCGCCGACGCCGATGAATGTGCGCTCGCGCGGCGTGTACTTCGCCGCGTCGAAACGCAGCCCGGCCTGGAGCCGGACAGCCCCCTGACCGAGCTCCTCTACGATGAAACCAGCGACCGTGTAGTCGTCGGTCGACGGCGTACGAAGTGAACCACCCGTGGTCACCTCGCGATATTGGACTCGAGCACCTATCGCACCTTGTGTCAGCGCCCCGACTGCGTCGTGCTTGACGAGTAAGTCACTCGCAAATTGCGTGAGATCGAACGATGTGCCGACGACGCCTGCGGCCTCGAATTCATCATGACCGTAGTCCGTGAGGACCGCGGATAGGCGCAGGGTCGAGATCGGGCCACGCTGGATGTGCAGCTCTGATTCCGAGCGCAGCGTGTGCCGCTGCATCTCGATGTCGACTCCCCTTTCATGGCCACCGACAAAGCCGCCCGGGATGCCATAGTTGTTACCGTAATACCGATACGACAGCCCTGTATGTCCCCAGTCACCGACGCGGGCCGTGCCGACTGCCGCACCCGTCGTCGTCGCTTCTGTATTCGAGAGCTCGCCTAACGGCGTTTTTACGTCACCAGATCTCCGGAAACTCCCCTCGGCACGCAGCGCATAACGGCCAACCGGAAAGGTGATGTCACCACTCACTGAGCCAGCAGTGCTGTTGCTCGCGCCTTGTGCAGTGAGCGTGGCGTGCATGTGTTCCGGTCGCGATACCGGCACCTCGTCGCGCACAACATTGACAACGCCACCCAGCGCCGAGCTGCCGTACAACAGCGACATGGGACCGCGCACGACATCGATCTGCCGTGCTGTCTGCACATCGACGGCTATAGCATGGTCGCCTGACATCGCCGACATGTCACCTGGGCGCTGCCCGTCCTCCAGCACCAGAATGCGATCCCCTCCCAAGCCGCGAATGACGGGTCGCGCTGTGGACGGTCCTATGCCTGTTAGGCTCACGCCCGGCTGCCCAGAGACCGTCGCGGCAACCGTACCCGCGAGGTTACGGTCCAGCTCCGCGCCCGACAGGCTCGCGGTTGGACTCAGGACTTGTTCACCAGGGCGTTCCGAGAGGGTTCCGGTCACTATCGTCGGCGCAAGGGTAATAGCCGCCGGCGACATTGTAATCCGCAGCCTAACGGTATCACCGCTTTGAACGGCCACACGTCGCGTCACGAGCCGATATCCGAGCCGCAGTACCTGCAGTGTGTAGGTGTTGGGCCGCAGGTCGTGGTGATCGAAGGATCCGTCCGCGTGCGTAATGTCCTCGCGGTGTAATTCCACGAGACGGACGCGCGCACCGACCACCGGAAGCGACGTCGCCGAATCGACGACCGTACCGACGACGGTACCGGGACTGGTCCCCTGCCCGGTAGCAGCACTGGCGAAGCTGCTGCTGCCGATCAGAATCAGCCACAAAACGGCGCAACTGGACGTACGAATAATCATTGAGTGAGCCAATCCGGCTCGCTGAAGCCTAACGAGTGTCTCGCCGCTGGGCGCGGCGAGCGTGCAGCGCAGCGACGTCAAGTTGCAGCCGATGTGAGTCACATCAACTGCCGTCGGCTGCGAGCGCGTTAGGCTACCGGTGGCGCGCGTGAATGCAGCGCCGAGCGCGCAACAGCCGCAAGCTGTGCTCGGGCATCTGCGTTAGGCCGTGCCGAGCGCACCAGCGGCACGATCGCCAGCGAGTGCTGCGCGCCCGAGAACATCGTATTGACGGCGCGGCAGATCTGACACGTCGACTCGTCGTGCGCAACGCACGTGGAGCCAGCTTTCCCTTCAACGTGCGCAACCGCCGCATTCGCACGTGCGGCGAACCCGCCGTCCAGCAACGTCGCGGCAGCGTAGGCGCTGCCGTGAATCAGCAGCAGCACCAGGGCGACGAAACGGGCGACGGCGATTCGGTTCATCTTAGCCGGCCGACACCAGTGGCCAGCCTGACTGGCGCATCGGACAAGCTGATCACGCGAGTTTCGTGAATAGTGGCGGTCGCATGCGTGTAGTAAATCTTCCTGAGCACGTCATCGGCAAGGTCTGGACCGTAGATCGCTAAGAACACGGGCCGTCGAGGTTGCCCCGGAAATACTCTCGCTAACTCCTCGAGGGTCCTGCGAAAAAATGGCTTTCCACCCGTTTGCTAATAGCGTCTTCTCAGCGACCTGTACGGTCCATTCGTAGGGACTGGCAGCGGCAGCGAAGCCGACTCCTGTAGCTTCCGGCGCTCAGACAAACATCGTGACCCAGCCTGACCTAACAGCGCTCGTTCATCTCGTTGGCTTTTCAACGGGCATCGTGCTGTACGCGATGCTCGCTGTAATGACGATGCGGCCGCACACGGATGCACAGCGCCTTTCCCTCGCGGCCGCGAGCCTTGGTCTGCTGTGGAACGTCGGTGCTTTGGTGATTTACGCGCTACGTGATTTTGGCTTGGCGGAACCCTCAGCGGCGCTCATGACGATCAGTTTTTCCGCGTTAGGTTTTCTTCCCGCCGTGGTTGTGCACGCAGCCGTCGGTCCGCCATCCACGCGCGGTCATCGCCGTGCGCTCCTGGGTCTCGCGTACGCGCTGAGCGCAGCGGGCGCGCTTATGCAGGTGTTTGCTGCGACAAGAGGTGAGCTCCCCTCGCGAGCGGCACTGCTCACACTCACCGCGGGCTATACGCTCGTCATCGTGCTGCTTGCTGTTTCTGTCCGCGGCGGGCCCTACTGGCAGCGCAATTTGTCTACTGCAGGGCTTGCTGCATTCGCTGTATCTGCGCTGCACTTGAGTCACGATGTGGCGCAGGCGGATTCGTGGTTCGTGGCGCTCGTTGGGCACCATGCATCGTTGCCGCTGGTGCTTGTGATCCTTTACCAAGATTACCGATTCGCATTTGCGGACCTATTCCTGCGCCGCGCGCTGTCGTTGTTGGTGCTGGTGGGGATCGCCATGTCGCTGCACGTGGTGCTCGCTACTCCGCTCATGCGCGGGATGCAGAGTACTGGAGACGAGAGCCTCTTCGCGACGGCTGCGCATGTGGCGCTGTGGGTAGGTACGGCACTTCTTTATCCGCTGATCCGGCAAGGTGTGGGACGTTTTGTTGACCGCATGATCCTCAATCGCGCCAGCTATCAGCATGTGCGTGATGACGTGGCCTTTGCGATTGGCCGCGCAGGCACTCCTAACGAGATCCTCGAGCGGACCTGTGCCGTGCTTGGCCCGGTCTTGGGAGCCAACGTCGTCACGTGGCGCATCGATCCCGACGCTGTACCGAGCGCCCATGCCACGCTGGTCCTACCGCGTGACACGCGCGATCGAGCGGCTGTAAACGTTCCGACGGCAGAAGCCCCGTGCTACGTGATCGACGTCGGAGCGCTCGTGGCGGGGCGACGCCTGTTGTCTGATGACGCCACACTGCTCGAGTCGGTCGCCGCGCTGGCTGGCCGCCGAATCGACGCACTGCGCGTCACCCAGGAGCGTTTTGAGCGTGATCTACGCGAGCGAGAGATTCTGCAGCTGGCCGCCGAATCGGAGCTGCGGGCGCTGCGCGCGCAACTCAACCCGCACTTCCTTTTCAACGCGCTCACAACAATCGGCTATCTGCTGCGCGCGGCGCCGGAACGTGCGCTCGGCACGCTGTATCGGCTGACAGACCTGCTGCGCGCCGTACTGCGGCGACCGAGCGGAGAGCTGGTCACGTTAGGCGAAGAACTGGAGATTATCGACGCGTACCTCGCGATAGAGCGTGAGCGCTTCGAAGAGAAGTTACACGTGCATGTCGACGTCCCCGAGGAGCTGCGCACGGCCCGTATTCCACCGCTGCTGCTGCAGCCGCTCGTTGAGAATGCGGTCAAGCACGGCATCTCGGCGCTCACGCACGGCGGAAGCATCTTCGTGTCGGCGTATGTCAATCGCCAGTCAGCGCGCGCGCGCAACGACAACTCCGAGTTGCGCATCGTCATAGCTGACACCGGGGCCGGCTTCGACTCGCGCGCACCGTCACAGCAAGCAGAGGGAGGCGTCGGCCTATCGAGTGTTCGGCGCCGACTCGAGCGTCACTTCGGCAGCAGCGCCTCATTCGACGTCGCGGCAGCGTTAGGTCATGGAACGACGGTGACGTTGGCCATGCCGCTTGTGCAGTACACACAGGATTTCCATTGACTTTTTCGCGATTGCGTCTAGTCATCGCGGACGACGAGCGCCCCGCACGCGCCTTCCTCGCGGGATTGCTGCGGGCGTGGCCCGATGTTGAACTCGTCGGCGAAGCAACGTCGGGCACTGAGGCTGTAGAGATGATCGAGCGTGTGCGTCCCGATCTGGCGCTTCTCGACTTGCAGATGCCGGAGCTGGATGGGCTCGGCGTTGTGCGGATGTTGCGCAAGGATAAGCTGCCGCTCATCGCATTCGTGACGGCACACGACGAACATGCGATTCGCGCCTTTGAGCTGAACGCGATCGACTATCTGCTCAAGCCCGTCACGCCCGCGCGGTTGCGCACGACACTGAATCGCGCGCAGGAGCGTCTCGAACACGCCGATTTCCGGCCGGCGGAGGTAGAGCGGCTCAAAGCCGTGGCTGAGGAAGTGAGCGCTGCTGCACAAAGCGGGTTCTTGCGACGGATCCCAGTGCGACGGCGCGACGACATCGTCATCGTTCCGGTGGATCGCATCGCCGCGGTGGTGGCAGACGGCGAACTCTTGCACCTAACGACGGTCAACAACGAACGACACACTATTACGTATCGGTTGAAGGATCTCGAGGCCCGGCTCGATCCAGCGCATTTCGTCCGTTTATCGCGCGGCGCCCTGGCGAACGTGGAGATGATCCAGCGTATCAGTCCGATGCCCGGGGGGACGTTCGTCGTCACGCTCAAGAACAATGTGCAGCTCTCCGTGAGCAGGCTGCGCGCGCGCGCACTGCGCGACGAACTGCTCAAGTTGTAACACGTCCAACTCCACAGCGGGCGCGGCTGCGCGTGTTATCGCGGCGACCAGCCCAACGAAGTGGCGTTCCTCGGCCGCTGCCAGCGGTGCTGCATATCGTGCCGCTCGCCGCTTCTTCCGAACCGCTCGTTAGATGTCGCCTGAATGCTGAGCGTTATCAGCCTATCGTGCGCAACACTCGAACAGCGGGCACAGCGCCATGGCTACGGCCGCAACCAGATTTCAGCACCCTGACCGAATCGCCGTTCAGTTTGGTGATGCGCCGGCCGCTCAATCGAGCGAGGCGTCAGCTGTTTTCGAGGCGCAGAGTCTCAGTAAGCGCTTTGGTGATGTGCTCGCGCTGGATCATTTGGACCTCGCGATCAAACCCGGCGAAGTCTTTTGCCTGCTCGGTGCCAACGGTGCGGGGAAGACGACGACAATCAACGTCTTTCTCAATTTCACGGCGCCGAGCGAAGGTCGTGCGCTCATCAACGGGCTCGACGTCGTAGCGCATCCGCTCGAGACAAAGCGCGTCGTCGCATACATCCCCGAGCAAGTCATGCTGTACAGGAACCTTTCGGGCCTCGAGAATCTCGAATACTTCGCGTCGCTCGCGACCGGGCGTCGGTATGGTCGCGACGAGCTTCTCACATATCTCAGCCAGGCAGGTCTGCCGATCGACGCCGCGTCGCGCCGAGTGGGCGAATACTCCAAGGGTATGCGCCAGAAGATCGGCATCGCGATCGCTTTGGCAAAGGACGCGCGCGCTTTGTTGCTCGATGAGCCGACGTCGGGCCTCGATCCCAAAGCGGCGAACGAGTTTTCTGATTTGTTAGGCATGATGCGCGATCGCGGCGCTGGCATCCTCATGGCTACGCACGATCTCTTCCGCGCAAAGGAATCAGGAACGCGCGTCGGCATCATGAAGCATGGGCGCCTCGTGCAGACACTGGACACGATCGACGTGGGACACGCGGATCTCGAGCGGTTGTACTTGCAGCATATGCGCGACTGAGGTCAGCCATGATCGCACTCATCGGCCGAAAAGAGATGATCGAAATGCTGCGTGACGGCCGCTTTCGCTGGACCAGCGGCATCGTCGGCGTCCTGCTAATCGGAGCATTCGCTACTGGAGTTACGCAGTACCGCAAAGTCGCAGCGGAGAGGGCAGCAGCACGCAACGCTGCACGTTCGCACTGGCTTGGCCAGCCGCCAAAAAATGCGCACTCGGCCGCGCACTACGGTGTGTATGCGTTCAAGCCAGCTGCGACCCTCTCGCTGGTCGACCGCGGCGTCGATCCGTATGTCGGCGTATTTGCGTGGCTCGAGGCGCACAAACAGAATGAATTCAAGTATCGCCCGGCGCAGGATGCGACGGCGTTGGAGCGCCTTGGGACATGGACCGCAGCGAACGTGCTGCAGCTGCTCATTCCGCTGCTCATCGTCGGACTTTGCTTTCCCGCGTTTGCTGGTGAGCGCGAACTGGGCACGCTGCGCCAGGTACTGAGCACGGGCGTAGCGCCGCGGGAACTGGCGTTGGGAAAAGCCGTCGGCGTTGCCGGCGCGTTAGGCGTTTTGCTCGTACCCGCCGCGTTACTCGGTGCAGCGGCGTTGTCTCTCTCGTCAGGCGTTGCCGCGGGAAGCGACGGCTGGACACGGTCCGCAGCCATGGCCATCGCTTATCTCGCGTACTTCGCTGGCTTCGTCGCTATCGCGCTCGGGGTCTCGGCCAGGTCTCGTACCGCGCGAGGTGCGCTCATCGCGTTGCTTGCGTTTTGGAGCATCAACGCGTTCGTGGCACCGCGCGCCGTGTCCGATGCATCGCGCCGCCTGCATCCGCCACCTTCCGCTCTCAGTTTCAATCACGCGCTGGAGCGCGAGCTCATTATGGACGGCGATCAGCAGGCCGCCCTCGAGGATAGTGTGAAACGCGCGTACGGCGTCAGCTCGCTGGACAGCCTCCCCGTGAACTTCGCCGCGATCTCGTTGCAGGCGAGCGAAGCGCATGGCTATCACGTGTTCGATCGGCACTACGCTGCACTCGACGCCACGTTCGCGTCGCAGGAACGCGTACAGCGAGCGTTAGGCGTCGTCGCACCGCTGCTGGCTGTGCGTTCGATCTCCATGGCCCTAGCCGGCACCGACCGTGAGCACCACCGCCACTTTGCTTCGACTGCTGAGGACTACCGGCGCTCTCTCGTGGAATTGATGAACAATTCGCTCCTTCCCGTGCGCGCGAGCGACGACGCCTTCGCCGTGCGAGGGGATTCCACGTTGTGGCGTCAGCTGCCGGACTTCGCCTACGCTCAACCGAAAGTGCCGTGGGTGCTCGGCAGGCAAACGTTCTCCTTTTCCACGCTTGGACTCTGGGTGCTGTTGGCCGTATCGCTGGCTATCATCGCGGCGCGCCGTGTGAATGTAGAACCGGCGGCGTCGTTATGAGCGCGAACGGAAGGTCTGTCGCCTGGCGCGTCGCGCGGTTCGAGTGGCGGCTGGTGCGCGCTGAGCGCCTACTCGTGCCGCTCGCGTTTTGCTTTGCGCTCGCACTCGTCTATGCCGCGGGCACTGGCGCCGGCTGGTCACACTTTCAGCGCGACGCGGCGGCGCAAGCGTTAGGCGAAGAGCAGCAGCGGCTCGGCGCGCTCGCTGCGCGGCTCGATAGCCTGGTGGTGGATACTTCTCCTCTGCGTCCCTTCGGCGATGCGCGCAATCCGTACGCGGCGATGCAGAGCAACGCGCGCCGATACACGGTTCTGCCGGCTGCACCGCTCGCGCCACTCGCGATCGGCCAAAGCGATCTGTTCCCGTCCTACTACCGTGTGTCGCTGACGAGCCGCGAGACGTTTCTCGCCAACGACGAAGTGGAGAATCCAACGAACCTACTGACTGGTCGCTTCGATCTCGCCTTTCTCATCGTGTACGTCTTTCCACTCGTCGTGATCGCGCTGACGTACAACTTGCTGTCTTCCGAACGCGAACGTGGGACGCTCAGTCTGATCGCCGCCCAGCCCGTGCGAATGAGCGATGTGATTCTTGGCAAGGTTCTCACGCGGGGAGGACTCGTTGTTGGCCTCGCCATCTTGACGGTCTTTGCGGGTGCCGTCCTCGCTGGCGTGAACTTTGGTGCCGCAGGAGCGTTAGGCAGTCTGGCTGGCTGGGTAGTGGTGTGTGTCGCGTATGCCGCTTTTTGGATGGCGGCGGCACTCGTGGTCAACCTCATTAGTCGCTCGTCGGCTGCCAACGCACTCGCGCTGCTCGGTGTGTGGCTCGTCCTCGTGGTGCTCGTCCCCGCCACGCTAGCGGCGACAGCAAATGCGTTGCATCCGTTGCCGTCACGAGTCGAGCATGTCACCGCCGTGCGCGAAGCATCAAACACAGCCGCCGCGCGTGGCAGCGAGCTCCTGGCGATCTATTACCAGGATCATCCGGAATTGATGGCAGCGCAGGGCAGATCGCCTAACATGAACGACTTTGCCACTCGGTCCATTGCGGTAGCAGAAGAAGTGGTGCGCGCAACGCGTCCGCTCAGCGTACGCTTTGATACAGCGCTGTCGGCGCAACAACGGATCGTCGATCTGTGGCGCTTCGCCTCGCCGGCCGTGGCAACGCACGACGCGCTCACGCGCCTGGCGCAGACAGATAGCGACCGCTACCGCGAGTTTCAGCGCCAGTCGGACGACTATGTCACTGAGATCAAACGCTACGCGCTTCCGCTTATTGCCGCGCGGCAGCGTTTCACGCGCGCGGCGCTCGAAGCAATGCCGACCTTCCACTTCGACGCCTCGTCAGCGGCCAAAGCGAGCAGTGCTGCCATGCCTGCGGCGTCGTCTTTCGCCACGGTCGCCCTCTTCGCGTTTGTGCTCTTCCTCATCGGGTTTGAACGCGTTCGGTCGCTGTCGATCGCCGATGCCTAACGCGGCGCGCAGCATTCTGCTGTTGGTCACAGTATTCAGCGCGTCGCGGAGTACGGCACGCGCACAGAGCGTTTTCGACCCCTCACCCTCCCCACCAGTCATCCGTGCGCAACGCGCGGCCGGTTCACTCAAAATCGACGGGCGTCTCGACGATGTGGCGTGGCAGAACGCACTAATGGCTACGGGATTTATCCAGAGCGAGCCTAACCAGGGAGATTCGACGCGCTTTCACACCCATGTGCGAATTGTGTTCGACGAGCACTACCTCTATCTCGGAGCCGTGCTTCACGATTCGGCAGGGCGTGCTGGCGTGCGCGTCCCTGATCTGCGGCGAGACTTTGGCGACGACAACAACGATCTCTTTGGCGTCGTCTTCGACACCTTTCGTGACGGTCGCAGCGCCGTGGCGTTTGTCACCAATCCATACGGCGCGCAGCGCGATCTCATCGCTTTTGACGACCAGGGCCGCCTAACGGACGTCAGCTGGGATGCTGTGTGGGATGTGCGCACGGTGCTGGGGGATTCCGGTTGGACGGCCGAAATGGCGATCCCATGGGCCACCCTGCGATACCCGGCAGCGTCGAGCGTGTGGGGGATCAATTTTATCCGCATTGCGCGCCGGGCCAATGAAACAAGTGGCTGGTCGCCGTGGCCGCGCGCGTACTCCAGTCTGCGCGTTCGGTATGCAGGACGCGTCACGGGGCTGGAGCCGCCGCCACCGGCGGCGAACGTCCGCGTGCAGCCGTATGCAGTAGCCAGTGCCGAACGGTTGGAGCGAACGACAGCAGGAACTTCTCGCGATACGCGGCCAGACATTGGCGCCGACGTCAAATGGGCGATCACACCGAGCACCGTGCTAGATGCCACGGTAAACACGGATTTCGCCCAGGCCGATGCCGACATTCAGCAAGTGAACCTCGGGCGCTTCTCCCTGTTCTTTCCTGAGAAACGGCCCTTCTTCCTCGAGAATTCCGGTCTCTTTGCTGTCGGTGGAGCAGGTTTCGGCGGCGAGCCGTTTTTCACGCGACGGATAGGACTGGATGACGCCGGATCTCCGGTGCCTATCGATGCCGGCGTGCGGCTCACCAGTCGCACCCCGACACAAAGCCTCGGACTACTCGGCGTTAGGCAGCAGCAAGGTGCGGAGCGACCAGCGAGCACCTTTGGCGTCGGCCGCTACGTCCGTAATGTCGGACTGGAGAACCGCATTGGCGCGATGCTGGTGAGTCGTATGGACGATGAGACGCGTGACGATGCCGTCGCGACAAACACAGTCGCAGCCGTCGACGGTTTTGTGCGCCCCTCGCGCTCGTCGTACGTTCGCGCCATGCTCGCGCGGTCGTTTACGAGCGGCGGAGGAGGCGACGGAACGCACGGGTATGTGCACGCCGCGATGAACGCGAACTATGGCTACTTCGGCTGGGTCCAGTCGTACATCTCGCGGGATTATCGCGCGGACGTTGGCTTCGTACCGCGTGGCGATCTAATCCTAACGAGTCCAGCCGTGACGCTGGACTGGCGCCCGTCGTGGCGACCTACATCGGTACGCGCCTTCAACCCTGGCTTCTCGACGGCGATCTATCATCGTGCATCGGATCGGCGCTTTCAGGAAGCATCGGTCACGCTCAATCCAGTTCAGTGGACCTTTCAGGACGGCGGCAGCTTGCGCATTTGGAGTCGCCCCGAATGGCAGCATCTGGAGCGGTCGTTCACTCCAGTTCCGCAGATGCCGATCGACTCCGGCGACTATCAATTCACACAATACGGCGTAACGTATCGACCCGATCTTTCCCGCTCGCTGTGGGCGTGGGTGACTGTCGCGAGCGGCGGCTATTACGATGGCACGCGCGACCAGGCGATTGTCCGCATCCGTACCGCGCCGAGCCCGCATGTCGCCGTTACGTTCGACTACGAGGGGAATCGGCTGCGCGACGTGGGTCGCGACAACGCTAGCCGCTCGACCCATCTGTTCTATCCTGAACTCCGACTCGCCCTCAACCCACGCGTACAGTTCGTCACGCTCTGGCAGTACAGCTCAGTGAGCCGCATCGAGGGGTGGAATGCGCGCATTGCATGGGAGTTTCGCCCCCTTTCATACGTGTATCTCGTGTATAGTGACCGTGTCTTTCGCGATGCGGCAGGTGTCGTTAGGCCGGAGATCGCCGCGGAGAGGCGGCTCATTTTGAAGGTCAGCTGGCTACGGCAGCTCTAACGATCGCTCAGGCGGCTTAGCCAACTACGGACCTAACGACAAACCAGAGATTCGACGGTTTCTCTGCCAGGCGCCGCATGTACCACTGGAACCAAGCCGAACCGTACGAAATCAGGGCCCGTACAGTATACCCGTCCCGCGCCAACCGGATCTGATCCGCAGAACGGATGCCATACAGCATGTGTACTTCATACGCCGTTCTGCCGATACCGTTGCTCGAGGCAAACGCGGCGACCCGGTCGAGAAGGCGCAGGTCGTGGGTACCCAGGATCAGCCGCCCGGAATTCGGATTCGCCGCCGATCGCAACATGCGCGACGTCAAACCAAGGTACGCGTCGTCCACGGCATGCCGCGTCTGCAGCGCAACGTCCGGCGGTTCTCGATAGGCACCCTTCACCAAGCGCACCGTCGCACCGATCGCGAGCAACTGCTCCAGATCCGCCGGTGATCGTTTCAAGTACGCCTGTAGCGCAACTCCGGTCTTGCTGTACTTGCTCCGCATCGCACGATACAGCTCGAGCGTGACCTCCGTATACGGCGATCCTTCCATGTCGATCCAAAGCGTGATGCCTAACGCATTTGCTCGCGCGGCGATCGTGTCCAGGAGCTGCACGCAGAGGTCTTTCGAGACGTCCAGTCCGAGCTGCGTCAACTTGACCGACGGCTCCGCGTCAAGTCCGCGCGAGCGCACTTCGTCCAACACATGCAGATAGTGCTGGCAGACGCCCTCGGCTTGCGATCGCTGGGTCACGTTCTCGCCCAGCTGCGTGATCACCGTCGTAATGCCGTGCGGGCGAAATGAGGCAGCCGCTTCGAGTGCGTCCTCGAGACGCTCCCCCGGCATGAATTTGCGCACGGCACGATTCGCGAATCGCCGTCGCATGAGTTGGGTCTTGAGCCACGGACTGCCGGAGGCTTTGAGCAAAGCGCCGCGTAACATGCGCGCGAATGTATCGGCGCGTTTGAGCGGCGTCTACATGTTACACTGCAAGCGCCGCCCCCGCCGTTCGATCGAGAAACCACGCGACGCGCGCGGCGCGGACCATCGCGGCGGGGAGCTCGGATCGCTCTCCCTCAGTGAGGATCCGCTCCACGACGCGCGCTTTTTCCGATCCTGTTACGAGGAACCATGCTTCGCGCGCTTGCGCGATGCACGGGAGTGTGATCGTCAGGCGTTCACGGACCGCGTTGCCGGGGGGCGCTAAAGTCGCCAGCACCCAGCGGGAGCTCTCTTCCAGCGTCGAGCTACCCCGAAAGAGTGATGCCGTGTGACCATCGACGCCGACGCCTAACAGGACGAGATCGATCGACTCGCCGCCTAATTCCCGTTCGTAGCTTGCCGCCCCTCTTTCGACTGGTCGTAGCTCCCCCGGCATGCGGTGGATCCGGTCCGCCGGAATCGGCGCATGATCGAACAACGCCGCCTTGGCCATGCGATAATTGCTGTCGGGGTTATCCTGAGGTACGCAGCGTTCGTCGCCGAAGAAGAAATGCAGGCGACCCCACTGCGCACCCGTGGGGCGCTGCCTAACGATCTCGTGATACATGCCCGCCGGTGTGTGGCCACCCGCGAGTGCCGTGCGAAAGACAGGCTTCGCCGCGAGCACGCTGTCGGCCAGTTGCCAGAATGCGTGCGCGGCCGCATACGCCACCGCAGCGGCGTCCCGTTCGACGGCAATACGCGGCGAGCTCACGGGACCATGCATTCGTCAATGTCCGGACCCCAACTCCCGGCCGGATACATCTTGAGCTCAGGCGGCTGCTCGAGCAACGGCTGATACATCGCCCACGCCGTCTCGACTTCCTCGGCATGCACGAAAAGGGTTTGATCCCCTTCGAAGATATTCTCGATAAGCGTTTCGTATGCTTCGGGTAGCGGACCGAATGCGTCGGCGTACTCAAAGAGCAGCGCCCGGTTCGCGACGATGAAGTCGTCACCCGGTGCCTTGACGCCGATGTGCAACGCGAACCCCTCGTTAGGCTGCAATCGCAGCCGCAGCACGTTGACATCCAAGTCCGGCGTGCCGAGCATGGCGAAGAGCGCGACAGGAGGCCGGCGAAAATGGATGGCGATCTCTGTCTTCCGCTCGGCCAGGCGCTTGCCGGTCCGTATCACAAACGGCACCCCCTGCCAGCGCCAGTTGTCTACTTCGAGCCGCATCGCCACGAAGGTCTCCGTCTTCGAGTTGGCCGCCACATCTTTCTCGTCGCGATATCCCGGCGCTTTTTTGCCGTCGACTTCGCCCGCTGTGTATTGGCCGAACACAACCTGGCGCGGCACGATGGGCCGCGTGGACTTGAGCGCTTTGATTTTCTCTACACGGATCGCTGCCGCGTCCAAGTCCACTGGGACCTCCATCGCGACAAGCGCGAAGAGCTGCGTCACGTGGTTCTGCATCATGTCACGTAACGCACCGGCCTGTTCGTAGTAGCCGGCGCGTGTCCCCACGCCGATGTCTTCAGCGACGAGAATGTTCACGCGCTCGACATGGTGTCGATTCCACAACGGCTCGAAGATCGAGTTGGCGAAGCGGAAGACGAGGAGGTTCTGAACGGTTTCTTTTCCTAGGTAGTGATCGATCCGGTAGATCTGCGATTCGTCGAAGTAGCGATGCAGCAGCGCATTCAGCTTACGCGCCGTTGCCAGATCTCTACCGAATGGCTTTTCCACCACCAGCCGTGTCCACCCCGGGCTCTTTGAAAGACCTGAGGTGCCTAACGCTTCGACTAGTCCCGGCACAACGGTTGGTGGCAGCGACAAGTAGTAGACACGATTCCCTGGAAGGGAGCGCTCCTGTTCCAGCCTGGTGAGACGCGCGCCCAGTGCGGCGTAGTCCTCTGAAGCAGCGACTGGCTGGTAGAACACGCATGATCGCGACCAGTGCGAGGCGACGCCGTTCGCTGCACCACCCTGTACGGCGGCCTCGCGCGCGTGTTTGCGAAATGATTCGTCGTTGAGCGCGGTGTCGCGGCCCACACCCAGGACCGCGCTGTTCGCCGGAAGATCGCCGTCGGCCCACAGCTTCCACATCGCGGGGAGGATTTTGCGCCGCGCCAGATCGCCCGTCGCGCCGAATATCACCAGGATGCCGGCATCAGCCTCTGTGACGGTCATCGTTAGGTGGCTGACTTCACTGCGTGTCCGCCGAATTGATTGCGCAGCGCCGCGAGCAGTCGATCGCTGTACGACTCGGCGTCGCGCGAGCGCAGGCGCGCCATCAGGGCATGCGTGATGACCGGGGCCGCGACGTCGAGGTCGATCGCCTCTGCCACGGTCCAGCGTCCTTCGCCGGAATCGCTCACAAACGGCGCCACTTTGGCCAGCGCTGGATCGTCCCGTAACGCACGAGCCGTTAGGTCCAGCAGCCAGGAACGCACGACGCTTCCGTGGCGCCAGAGCTCCGCTATGTTCGCCACGTCCAACGCCAACGCCGTCTTCTTGTGCAAAATCGCGAAGCCTTCAGCGTATGCCTGCATCATCCCGTACTCGATGCCGTTGTGGACCATTTTGACGAAGTGCCCGGCACCACTCGCGCCCACATGTGCCCACCCTCGATCCGGCGCCGGCGCCAGCGTCGCAAAGACCGGCGTTAGGCGAGCAACGGCCGCCGCCTCGCCTCCAATCATGAGACAGTACCCTTCCGTGAGGCCCCACACGCCGCCGCTCGTTCCGACATCAAGCATGGTGATGCCCCGTACCGCCGCCGCTTCGGCGCGACGCATGGAGTCGCTGTATTTGCTGTTGCCGCCATCCACGACGATGTCGCCCGCGGCGAGCTGTTTGATGAGTGCGGCGATTGTCTCTTCGGTCGCTGCGCCAGAGGGGAGCATCAGCCAGATGACTCGCGGTGGTGCGAGCTGACGTACCACGTCCTCGAGCGATGTGGCCGGCGTCACACCGTGGGCCGCGCTGGCGCGAACCATCGCGCTGTCGCGGGCATATCCCACCACGCCGTGCCCACCAGCCACGAGCCGCTGCGCCATGTTCCCACCCATTCGTCCCAGCCCGATCATGCCGATCTGCATTGCTGGCCTCCGGCCGGTAACTCGTTAGGCATGCGTGGCAACGTGGCGTACATCACGCTCCCATCACCGCCAAATTCCCACCGTATGTGCCCGCCCCCTCCCCCTCCCCCTCCCCTAGCCTTTGCGGCGCGCGCAATTGTGACGGAAATACTTGTCGACGCGCGATTCATACGGTATGCCTGAACGGTTGCGCCGCGCCAGGCGTAAGTTTGCAGCCGTTTCCACCTCGCTTAGCTCATGTCACGAACTCCCCTACGTGTCCTCCTTAGCTGCACGCTTGCGGTACTCGCGGCATGTGGCTCCGGTCGCGCACCGACAACTGGCAGCTCCCCGCAGGCGATCGCCCCAGTCGCGGGACACCTCGTTATCGTAGGTGGTGGTGTGCTGGGCCAGGAGATCACGCAGCGCTTCATCGCGCTCGCCGGCGGGCCCGACGCACGCATCGTCGTGATCCCGACGGCTGGTGAAGATTCGGTCTATCGCGATACTTGGC
>JBQTIF010000301.1:0-15191 GCA_052388395.1 Gemmatimonadaceae bacterium
ACCTTTAACGCGGGGGCGCCCCACCCAACACTGCGGCCGGCTAAAATCTTTGTGTACTAACCAATACTAATTGGGTTTGGGGTTGGGGGTTTGGGGGATCGGGGATAGACCCGTCCCGTTCCTCACGCGCTACCTCAGCGAGATCTGTAGGCCGTACTGCAACAGCTCCACGCCGGCCGGCATGGTCGCGCTCTCGCCGTTGAGAGTCAAACGCCCTCCCGCCCCGCGCATGTAGCTCGCGAAGGGTGTCAGCAGATACGACTGCGAAACGACGAAGTCGTAGCCGACGCCGAGTTGCGCGGCGATGGAGCGACTGGCGAGACTCTCGTCCTCATCGGTCGCGAGATAGCCGGCCCAGCCCAGTCCTAGCCTAACGAAGAGAGGCCTTTTCGTCATTGGATAGTACTGGGCCGTCGGACCGACTGAATACACACGATCGTTCTCGCCACCGGAAAAGCGATACCAGCCATCGAGCTGCAGCCCAAGGTACAGGCGCGGCGTCTGCCTAACGCCCAACGTCAAGCCCGCCGCCACCGAGCGGTCGGAGAAATCGCGGCAGACGCTGCACGACAGGGACGCCGTCGCGTTACCGAGGCTGAATGCACCCCAGAAGCGGCGCTGCGTCATCGACGTGGTCGGCGAGGTCGCGCGCTGTGCCATAAGCGGCGCCGCGATGCCCGCGAACATGACCGCGGCGACTGCGACGCGAGTGAAGGACAGGCGACGTAGCAAGGTCATAAGCTCCTCTATTCTTGAGCGTAGACGATGGGGCCGCCTGCGGTGGTAACGCCGCATGGGGCGTCACAGGCGCAATGTGATGGTCGCCGCGTTATGGAGCGGCGCGACGGTCGTCTTGACCGAACGAAGCCGTCGCGGACGTGCAATAAACCGGTCGCGCTTGGCACGCGAAAGTGAGATACTTCACAGACCTGTCATGGCAGCAGATTCGCAGTCGATCCCCGCACCTGAGCGTCTCGCGCCGCGCGCGCGCGTATTGCACGTTGCCGCGATAGCGCTCACGGCGGCGACGTTCGCTGTGCTTTTTGCGCAGCCGATCGCGAATCTGGCGCGCACATGGTGGACGAGTCCCGACGCCGGCCATGGGTTACTGCTTGTGCCGCTCGCCCTCTTCTTGGCGTACCGCTCGGGAGTGCGCCCAGGCGCGCGCGGTCAAGTCGCGTTAGGCATCGCCATCGTTGTCGCGGCGGTAGCCCTTCGGTATGTGTCGGCGGTCGCCGCCGAGGCCTTCTTCGGACGCGCATCGATCGCGATTGCGGCGGCTGGGCTAGTGACCTATGCGTGGGGATTGCGGCAGCTCCTCGCATGGTGGCTCCCGGTTGCGCTGATCGCGCTCGCCATGCCGCTACCCGAGATCGTCCTCAGCTCGTTAGCGCTGCCGTTGCAGATGAAGGCGTCGCAGATCGGAGCGGTGTTGCTCGAGTCGCGGCAAGTGCCCGTCGTATTGACTGGGAATGTCGTGCGACTGCCTGGTCATGACTTGTTCGTCACAGAAGCGTGTAGCGGCCTGCGGTCATTGGCCGCGCTGCTCAGCCTCGGTGTGTTGTTAGGCGGTCTTGTAGCGAAGCATCCCATAACGCGAGTCGCCATCGTCGCAATCTCGATCCCGATTGCCGTGCTCTTGAACGGCATTCGCGTGTTCATGACCGGGTTTCTGGTCCTCTTTGTGAGTCCATCCGCGGCGGATGGCTTTTCGCACATGACAGAAGGTTGGTTGATGTTCATCGTGGCATTTGGTCTCTTGGCCATCGTCACGTGGCTCGCGGTGAAGATTGAGAAGCGGTTCCTCGGTCAGAGGTCAGATGTCAAAGGTCACAGTGCGCCACACGCTACTCCTCAGACCTCAGACCTCAGACCTCAGACCTTCGGTCGCGTTAGGCTCGCCCTGCCGGCGACTGTAATGGCGATCGGCGTGGTCCTGATTCAAGCCGCCACGCGGCAGACGCCGATCCAGCTCAGCGCGCCGCTCAAGACGATGCCTCTCTCGCTGGCCGGCTATCTAGGCGATGAGCGTCCAGTCACGGAGGAAGAGCAGCGCGTTGCGGGAATGTCAGACTATGTATTCCGCGTCTTTTCGCGCGACACGAGCGCAGTGTTTTCGGTGTACGTCGGCTACTACGAGTCGCAAGTAACGGGACGGACGATCCACTCGCCGAAGAACTGTCTCCCCGGCGCTGGTTGGCAACAAGTCGAGTCGGGACGCAAGAACCTAACGGTCAACGGACAGACGGTGACGGTGAATCGTTATATCCTCGCCAACGGTCCGTCGCAGGCTGTTGTGTACTACTGGTACCAAGGACGCGGACGCGTCGCGTGGAGCGAATACCGCGTCAAATGGGACCTTCTGCGTGATGCAGCGAAGCACGGCCGCACGGAGGAGGCGTTGGTTCGCATCATGGTCCCCCTCTCGGCTCCAACGGGCGGCTCCGCGGCCGAGCTCGGTGGGCGTATCCAGCGCGCCGACGACGTAGCGACACGCGCGGCGGCCGAGCTGCTGCCACAGGTCGAACGCGTGCTTCCGCGTTGGCAAGCTGCGCCGATCGCGTAGCCGATACGCCACGTGTCATCGCGGCGCTCCTGCGTCGTCTGTCCCTCGTTAGGCATCTTGCTTGGCAACGCGGACGTGTGTAGCCGTTCACCTAAGGGTAATACCTAACGACTAATAGCTGAAGACTAAGGCCTGGCTGCGCGCGTGATCTCTTCCCATTCGGCCACTCGTCCGTGGCCGCCGACGTAGCGGCGCGGCGTGAGACCGCGCTGGGTGGCGAAGCGAGCCAACTCACCGCTCCCTAACGAAGGGAGTGGAGCGTTCGGCGCGCCGGGGCTTACAACGTCGCTCGTGAAGAGCACGCCCACAGATGGAACGAACGCCGCGAGCATCCCTTCGGCGTGCGCAGTTGGGAGCGGATAGACGATAATGCGTCCCTCACCAGTACCAAGCGTTAGGCTGTCGCGCACCCCGCGAACGCCCGGCATGCGGCGCAGGCGCGAGAGATTATCCGGTGCGACGGTTTTGCGTGCCGTGGCTATACCGCGCACGAAGTCGACGTTGCGGGCATGGGCGACAATAGCCACGCCGCGGGCCATCGTTTCGCGCAGGCCGCCGGAATGATCCCAATGATGATGCGTATTCACGGCAAGCTGCACGGGCTTGTTCGGGAAGCGCGCTCTGAGCGTGTCGAACACAGCCGCCATGCGCACGCGGCTCTGCGGTGCTTCGACGATGATGAGGCTTGTCGGTTGTTCGACGACGAGCGTGTGATGCGTGCCTCCCTCGGCACGCCAGACGCCCTGTCCTAACTCGACAAGGCTAACTGCGATAGGCGCAGGAGGCTGTGCCGGCTGCCGACTGCGCTGAAGGATCGAATCGGGAATCGCGAACATCGCATCAGTAGCCGCCTCGTTTGAGTTGGCAGCTGCAATGTTCGTATGTCCCGAAGCACGACCATTGACCTCGACGTCGATCTGGCGCGGAAAGAGCATGCCCCCAGTCGGGGTCCAGCGCGTGTAAATCGTTGCCGTCCGTCGATCGCCCAGCACTGCGTCATCGGCGAGGGTTTCGACGATAACGAGATTGCCCGCGATCCGATCAAAATAGAGGGCCGCCGTGTCGGCGCCTGACGTATAACGAGCGCCGTCGAGTGAATCGCCGCGATACGAGCGTGGTGCGATGGCCGTCAAAGCATCGGCTCGATCTAGCGCGAGCAACAGCACGCGATGCGGCAGGAAACGCATACCCTGCTGCAAGCCGGTGCGCTGCCCAGCTGGCTCGGGAGTTAGCTGATTGTTGTTTTCGATCATCCCCGCGTCGCGCAGCGTTATCCGGCGCTGTCGAGTGGGCGCAGCTGGCGGACTTCCGGGAGCAGGCGGCGCAGCGGCGACACCGGGGCGAACCTCGACGTCCTGATAGCGACGTGCGTTCGCGAAATCGAGCACGATACGTCCATTCTGGATCGTGCCGCGCGGCGGCGAAAGTGGCGTTTCCTCCTGACCGAGCTGGTAGTTCACGGTCACGAAATCGTACGAAAGGGTGTTGACGCCGCGCGCGGCCGCCTCGCCGCCTAACGCTTCAAGCGCACGTTGTACGAGCGCCCGCGGCGCTCGACGCTGCGCTGCAACTGGCTGAGTGATCGACAACGCGGTGAGGGCACACGCCGTGATAACGACGTGGTAGGCGGACCTGCGCATTGGGCCTCCTGGAAGACGCTCGAATATCGGGCCGCTCGCGCGATCCTTCAAGCGAGCGAGCGGCGAGCCTCGAGGATCGCAGCGGGATCGTCGCTGAGTATGCCACGAACACCGCGGCGCCAAAAGCCGAGGGCGGTTCGCGGGTCGTTGACTGTCCAGACGTACACAGTCGTGCCGGCAGGTGCGACACATCTCGCGAGCGCGCCGACTGGGATGGGAACTCCGCGGTAATACGGAGGGACCGACAGTATGTCGTACGGCAGCTTGTTGCGGCGAAAGCGACAGACGGCGGGAACGAGGAGCGCTCGGACTTCTTCGAGCGACGCACTGGTTGCGATGCCGACGCGACGGAATGGGAGGAGTGCACTGGCGATAAACGATCCGATCGTGACGCGTTCTTCGTCGCCGCGCGCTCGCAGAAGGTCGACCAGCGGCTGCGCCGCCTCGATCGCTTTCACCTCAACGATGAGCGGTAGCGGGGCGGTCGCATCGAGGGCTTCCGCCACCGTGGGGATCGTGATCCCGCGATCGCTATACGGGTAGGTCATGGGCCCGAAACGGGCGCCGGCATCGAGCGCCTGCAGCTGTTCCAGCGTTAGGCGCGAGACCGCTCCGGTGCCATTTGTCGTGCGATCCACGGTAGGGTCGTGGATGACGACAAGCTCACCATCGGCTGAGAGGCGCACATCGAACTCGAGCCCGTCGACGCCTAACGCGATAGCTTCTCGAAACGATTCGAGCGTGTTCTCGGGCGCGTGCGCGGCATTGCCGCGATGGCCGTAAACTACAGGTCTGAGGTCTGAGGTCAGAGGTCTGAGCCTCGGTGCGCTGCACAAAGAATGTGCATTCAAGGCAGTCGCCGCTCGTTCCTCAGACCTCACACCTCAGACCTCAGACCTAACTAGAACGTGTACTGGATGCGCGTCATGAACATGGCGCCGATCTCCGGGAAGCCCGGAAACGAGCGCGCCTTGTTGTTGAGCACATTCGTGCCCATGATGGACCACATCGCCTCACGACCAGCGATCGGCAGGCGCCAGTTGAATGAGAGGTCGAGGAACGCCTGCACGTCGACCGGCTCATATGAGTACGTCCCAGTGGCTCCTGGCCGTGGGAACCCGACATCCGTTGCATACACACCAGAATTCACTGGATAGTCGCTGGCATAGCGTCCCCGGACCTCGTATCCGATACCGCGTGGTTCGCTGTTATAACGCAAGGACACTGTCGCCTTATTGTCCGGGGCGTTGAGCGTGAGCGGTTGGGTGTTGCTGCTCACGATGTCGGGAAAGATGAGATCACTCACCCAACTGTACGTTGTCGCCAGCGTGAACACGTCGTTGACGGCGAAATCCGCTGCCATGTCGATTCCTTGTACATCGAACTCTTTGTTCCGGCTCGACGTGTAGGTGGCGAAGATATCCGTTGCGGTCGCGAACCTCGTGTCATTGAACTGGACGATGCCTAACGGGATTGCCGCGAGTCCTGGCACGCCGGTCACGCCTGCCACGAGCTGGGTCGCAATCTGTGGTGCCAGCTGCTGTGCCTGGGCGGGAGGAATCCCCTGGCGAACAAGCTCGGCACCAATGGCTGGCGCGATAAAAGCACCTAACGACTGGCCATTGAAGAAGATACTCGGCGTAGCGAGGCCGGCCGGGTTTCCAACGTCACCGCGCTTTTGGTACCACGCGTCGATCGCAACGCGTACACGGTTGCCGAGAATGCCTTTGTAACCGAGCTCATACGTGTTATTGAACGACGCTTCCAAGGGACCGATGTCTTGGACCGCGGCGGGTGCGAGATCGAGCGCTGGTTTGGCGGCATTGTTGAGATACGTGATGCGCGTCCCGACTTGCGCATCGGTAGGGCGCAGTCCGGCAAGCATTGTCGCGATCGCCGCCGCGCGCTGAGGGCCTAACGAGGCAGTGAGCAGCTGCGTGATCTGCGGTGCCAACGCGCCGAGCAATCCCGGATAGGCCGTGTTAGCAGTCGCATTCACGAAGGTATTGCCGCCGGTGAAGCGTGACATCATGCAGAGACCACCGCTCACCGTGTTCTGACAAGAGCGGTTGAATTGGTGCCCTCGCTTCGGAGGGTTGCCTAACGCGCGAATATCGTAGCCGGAGTTCTGAATGTTGCGCGCCTGGATGAGGTCGAGGAACAGGGTGAAGTTCGCCGGCGTCTGGAACGCGCGATTGTATGTGAAGCGGAAGTTCTGCGTCGCGGTCGGCTTGAAGAGCAGCGCAGCACGCGGTGAGACTTGGCTCCCGTCGATCTGATCATGCTTGTCCAGTCGCAGGGCTGCTATAAAATCCCACATCCTGTGCATGTGCGTGGTGGACTGGATGTAGCCGCCGATCTCTGTCACTTCGTCGATGTCTTCGTTACGACCGTTGATGGTGTTGCCTGTGCGCGGCTCAGTTTTGATCCAGTCGAAGCCATAGACGAATCCCTGACGCGAGCCGAAGTCATACGAATGCTGCAGTTGTGCGGCGAACACCCGTGACTTGTCGACGATGGGCTGACCAGATCGCAGGAGAAACGTCCCGCTGAGGTCGAGCGAATCATCATTCCCGGCGTTGCTCATGTTCGCGAAGATCTGACCGAACCAGCGTCCGATGCGAGCGCGCTGTTGTAGCGAGAGGTAGGACCAGTTCTTCACCTGGGCTGTGCCGTTTGCGCCAGTGTACTCCATCCCGCTCGCGAGCTTCGTGAATCCAACTGTCGACACCAACTCGATACCCTCGCGCGGTCGAATGTCGAGGCGCCCTTCTCCTGAGGCGCGCTCGAGATCGAAGTCCCGCGCATTGCGCTGGCCGCGTCGACCCGGTGGTGCAGCCGCCGGAAAGACGTCGGGTTCTCCCTGATCGTCGTATTCCCACTCCTTCGCGCTGAAAAAATCACCCGACAGTTTGAATCCAACCTTGTCGCCGAGCATCTGAGCAGTGCGCGCCGAGCCACGAAAGAGCGAGCGTGTTCCACCGTCAATCGTTAGGGTTGTGCCCTGCGACGTGAACGGTGATTTGGTGATGACGTGCAGAACGCCATTGGCGCTGTTCGGACCGTACAATGCAGAGGCAGGGCCCAACAAGACCTCAACGCGTTCCACGTCTTCATTCGTTCCGGTGAAAAGATAGGGGACGTTCACGCGCAGCGACGGCACCGAAGCGAAGCGATAGTCTTGCAGCGTGAGGATCGACCCGGAGAATGCGTTGTTGAATCCGCGCGCGACGATGTTCGACTGCATAACGCCGCCCTGGTTCACGTCGACTCCGGGAACACTCCTGACGTGATCCGCGACTGTTACAGACGGTCGCTCCTGAATCTGCCTTACGTCGACAACGGCGATCGACGCAGGCGCCTCGAGGATTTTTTCTTCGCGGCGAGAAGCCGTTGTGACGACGGGATTGAGCTCGGTAACTATGACCGTCATGGGCACGTCGACGGTCGCCGTCCCGCCGGCTGTCACGTTCACGCCGGGGACACGTCGCATCTGAAAGCCGATGCGCGAGACCTGCACCGTATATGTCCCTGGCTGCAGGTTGCTGACGCGATACCCACCGTTCGCACCGCTGAGCACACCGGTCGTCGCGTTGTTTGCGCCGATCGCTTGCACGCGGGCGCCGACGATGCCCTGAGCACTCGCCGAATCGGTCACCCTTCCACTTATCGAACCGGTTTGCGCAAAGCCTGCAGTCGACGATAATGCGACACCTGCCAGCACACCTAAGACATACCGGGCACGGACCGTCGCTACGGCGAGCCTCATACGTTGCCAGCTTCGCATGTGCACCTCTGGGAATGGTTTAGCGCCGCGCCCAAGATAGAACAGAGCCCTTCGAATGCGCCATAGGCTTGCGCCTGACGCGACGACTCAACGCTCGCTCGGCGCGGTATAATACGCCTATGCGTATCGGCCTAACTCTGGCCTTCGTGGCGCTGACGGCGCGCGCCGATGCCCAAGACACACTCGCCACAATGGCGCGCGTTATGTATGGCGATCTGGCGGTGATCGTTCAAACGCGAGCCAATCAAGTGCGGCTGGCGATCGACGATGGCACGAGCAATCTATTCTTGTCGTTCGTAGGCACTGATGTGCAACGCTGGTCCGACTCAACGCTACGCATCCTTGCGCGCAAACGGCGCAAGGCAGACGACGCGACATGGAGCAGCGCCTTGCACGAACCGGGGATGCGCGCGGGGACGGCGTCGCTTTCGATACGACCAGACTCGCTAGGCAGTGTGTACACGCTCTTTTTCGCCGACGATTCGTTGATGACAGTGCGCGGCACGATCGCGGCCGCCGACGCGCTAGGCTTTACGCGCATACTCCGCAACGCGAGTCAGCACGCACTTGGTGGTCGACGTCCGAGTCGTCCTGCGGCAGTGCGGCGCAAACCAAAGTCACCCTAACGGCAACTACAAGCGCCGAGCGCGCTTGCCGCTAGAGTGCTCGCGAGCGCCAGGTGCCGCGTGCAAGTCACGCCGTTGACTCCTGCAACATCGAAATCTTCTGCCAGACTTTGCGTGACAAGCCGATCGTTAGGTTCTCGATGTCGCTGGCGGCTTCCAGCACGCCGCTGTCATCGAAGCGCTGCGGGAAGAGCGCGGCAACCTTGCCGAGTAGCGAGAGCATCTCCGAACAGTAATCGAGATAGCGTCCCATCTCCTCAACGGTCATGGACCGCACGGGAGACGATGCGGTATCGGGTTGTGCGTGGATGAGCCGGTCCGGATCTTTGGTCAGCTGATGCATGTCAACGACATGCGCCAGCGACCGGATCTGATGCAGCGCGCGCAAGGCGACGCGGCGTTTCGTGCGCCGCTCCCACGACAGGATGAAATAGATCGCGACGCCGAGAAAGATGGCGTCGTTGACTGTCGCTTCGATGCCTTGCGCGATATCGGTCACGCTGCCGAAACCACCGGCACTTTCCTGGGCGACGCGTGCCAATAGGGCACCGAGGGCGCCAACAGCGGCGATGACAAGCGCGACGATCAGGATCCACGCCACGATGCGCAATGCTGTATGCGGGGTACCTAACGACTCAGCTGTGGCGCACAGCTGGCGCGACGTTGTGCTAATCTCATTGGCCACACGCCGCAGGCTCGAATCGGGGAAACGCTCGACGATCCGGCGTTCGAGGCGGTCGACGGTTTCTATGATTTTCGAGGCGTCGAGTTGTGAATACATCAACTACAGGTCTAAGGTCTGAGGGACGGGAAGCGAACGAGCCGCCGCGCAAGAATGCGCAGCGGCTCGTCGCACCTGCAAGGTCACTATGCCTAACTCTTCGTCGAATACCGCTCGAACCAACTGCGCAGATAGAGTTGCGTGCGTAGGAAGTTGGAAGGCTTGGATGACGTGCCGTGCCACTCTTCCTTGAAGCGGATCATCGCCGTCGGAACCTTGCGCATCTTGAGCGCTTCGTAGAATTCCTCGGTCTGCGGCATCGGCGTTCGCAGATCCAGCTCACCAGTCATCAGCATTGTAGGCGTCTTCACATTGCCGACGTACATGATCGGCGAACGACGCAGATGCTCGCTCGGATCGTCCCAGAAGAACTTCTCGAAATTGCGGTACCACCCTGGGCCGTCGGTTGTGCCGACGAAGCTCATCCAGTTGGTGACGGGGCAGTTGGACGACGCGGCTGTGAATCGGTCTGTGTGGCCGACGATCCAGGCAGTCAACACACCACCGCCGGAGCACCCAAAGACGAACATGTTCTTGGTGTCGACGTAGCCGCGATTGACGACTGTATCGACGCCAGCCATCAGATCATCGAAGTCCTTCCCCGGGTACGCGTTCTTGATCGCGTTGCCGAACGCACTGCCGTAACCCGTGGAACCGCGCGGGTTCGTGTAGAGCACGACATATCCATTCGCCGCATGGTCCTGACGCGCGAAGCTGAACCCGACGTTGTACATCGCGTGCGGGCCGCCGTGAATTTCGAGCATCAGCGGATACTTACGGCGCGCATCGAACTCAGGCGGCTTCACGATCCAGCCTTGAATCTTGAAGCCATCGACCGACGTGTACCACACCTCTTCGGTTGTGGCGAGCGTTTTCCCGATCAATACGTCTTCGTTCACGTTGGTCAGCTGCTTGAACGTGGGCTGCGTGAGGGAGAATGAAACGACGTCGGCCGGCGTCGTCGGATTGCTCACGGTGCCGATCACCAGTCCGCTAGCACCGATGTCGCTGACGTTGAGCATGTGTTTGCCCTGTGTGACCTGACGGATTTGTCCCGTTAGGCTCACGAAGTGCAGGTTGCGCGACCCTTCGCTGTCGACGCCGATGTAGACGCCGGAGTTGTCGCGCGCCCACATGATCCCTGACGGCGAACGATCCAGCGAACCGCTGAGGTGCCGGATGTTGGATCCGTCCGCATTCATTACGTACAGCTCGGAGTCGATGTACGAAGCGTTGCTCGAATCCACACCCGTGTACGCAATCCACTTCCCGTCGGGCGATGGCGTCGGGTTGCCATCAGGGCCGCTGCGGCGAGTGAGCTGCGTGATGCGGCCAGTCGCGACTTCGACGGAATAAACGTCGGATTGACGCCAACGGTATTCGGATTCCGGGACGCGATCGGCTGAGAACAGGATGGTCTTGCCGTCCGGCATGAACTCCGGTGCGCCATGGCTCCAGTTGCCGCTTGTGATCTGCCGCGGCGTACCGCCTTCGGCTGAGACGACGAAGATGTGCGAATACGCATCGTCGTTGAAGCCTTGGCGATCCTGACGGTAGTCGAGACGTGTCACGATGCGTGGCGCTTCAGTCCACTTCGCCCCACGCGGAGCTGACGGCATCGGGATCGCCCAGCTCTCGCGATATGGCACGTTCATGTTGAACGCGATCGTCTTGCCGTCAGGTGACCAACGGATATTGGATGGGCCCTCTGTTAGGCGGGTGATCTGCGACGTCGCGCCCTCGGCATCCATCCACCTAACGAATACCTGCGATTCACTCGGCTCGCCGCGCGCGATGTACGCGATGCGCGTGCCGTCCGGGGACCACTGCACGTTGCCGCCCTGAGTCAGGGCGCGATTTTTGGTGCCGTCGACGTTCATCATCCAGAGCGACGACTCCCAACGGTCGTTGAGTTTGTCGATCCAGCGGCGCGTATAGATGATCTGCTTGCCGCCGGGCGACAATTGCGGTGATTGGACGTCCTCCCACTCCAAATAACTGTCGAGAGTAAGGCGGGTGGATTGAGGTTGTTGCGTGCCCGCATTGGCGGCGACGAGTGTACCGATGGCGGCTACAGCGACGGCAAAACGCATATGCACCCCCAGGGATAGGGGATAGAGGATAGGGTATAGGGGATAGAGGATAGAGGATAGAGGATAGAAAGTGCTCGCTGTGCATCTGGGGCGCGAGAGTTCCTAGGCACCTGAACGCCGGCCCCGGCCGAAGCGTTGAGAGCGTTTACCTTTCGCCGCCATGGCCGGCCCGCCCGTAGAGCGCACCCGAGACTCATACGCGGCATTTCGCTTTCCCAATTTCGGACGATTCATAGCCTCCCTGCTGGCGATGACGGTCGGGGCGCAGGTCCAAGCCATTGTCGTCTCATGGCAGATCTATCAGGTCACGCATGATCCACTCGCGTTAGGACTGGTCGGACTTGCCGAAGTCGTCCCGTACGTCAGTGTCGCGCTTCTAGCGGGGCACGTCGTAGACCGGGGGAACCGACGCCGGATTTCCCTATTGTCCCTCGCGGTGCTGCTTGCCGCGGCGGTGACGCTCTTTGTGCTGGCGATCATCTGGCCGCAGCCGCGCTTGGTCTGGCCGTATTATCTCATCATCGCGGTGTGCGGATTAGCGCGCAGCTTCCTGCAATCGGCGCGGAGCCCGCTGGTTGCCGAGCTGGTACCGAGAGCGGCGTACGCGAATGCAGCAACATGGCGCAGCTCGACGTGGCAGCTCGCGAGCGTCGTGGGCCCGGCCGTCGGAGGGCTCCTCTATGCGGCCTTCGGCGCGCGCCTAACGTTTGGCGTGAACATCGTCCTCGCGCTGGCGGCGCTCATCGCGATGCGAAACATCAGGCACATTCCGCCGCCGCGCGCTCTGGCGAGCGCTTCGCTCATCGAAAGTTTGAGCGAGAGTTGGCGCTATCTGCGTAGTCAGCCGGTGATCCTCGGCGCCCTGGCGTTGGATATGTTCGCCGTGTTCTTCGGAGGAGCGACCGCGCTCCTTCCAATTTTCGCCGACCGCATCCTGCATGTGGGTCCGCGCGGGTTAGGCTTCCTTCAGGCGGCGCCAGGAGCTGGTGCGGTGCTCATGGCTTTCGTTATCGCGCATCGTGGACCGTTTCAGCGCGCGGGCCGTACGCTGCTAACCGTTGTAACGATCTTCGGCGTGTGTATGATCGGATTCGCGCTGTCGCGCACATTTCTGCTGTCGTTTGCGTTCTTATTCATTAGCGGGGCGGCGGACAATATCAGCGCCGTCATACGGTCGACACTGTTGCAGATCCTTGTGCCGCACGAGTTGTTAGGCAGAGTTTCCTCGGTGAATGCGATCTTCATCGGCTCGTCCAATGAGCTTGGCGCGTTCGAATCGGGAGTCGCCGCAAAGCTGTTAGGCGTAGTGCCGTCGGTCGTTTTCGGTGGGATCATGACGATATCCGTCGTGCTCGTGACCGCCTGGCGTGTGCCCGCTTTGCGGCGGCTGCGGGAGATCGTGCTCCCTCGGGAAGCGGACATCGCTATAAGCGGCAGCGCGGACCAACGCAGACGACAGCACGACGAACGCGGACTGTAGCCATTGTTTAACAGATGCTCCGCGTTTGTCCTGCAGTTGTCTGTTTGGTCCGCGCTCCCGCTCTTCTTACCGACTCAACAGCAACTCGAAGAAAAGCGAACCAGGGACGGGATTCTCATTGTACGCTGGTATCGTATAGAATCCGTGTGCGCGATACAGCCGCTGCGCGTCGTGCATTGACGGCATGCAATCGAGTCGCATCAAGCGATATCCGGCGTTGCGAGCCGCGTCGATTATTCCCGCAACGAGGGCGTGACCTGCGCCGAGGCCGCGTCCCTCTTGGCGCACGTAGAGTCGCTTCATCTCGCAGATCTCAGGCGGCGCGAGCGGCTTGATCGCAACGCAGCCGATGACCGCTGCTCCGTGCTCAGCGAGCAACAATGCCCCCAACGGCGGCCGATACGCGCCAGGTAAGCCGGCGATCTCGCTGGCAAAGTCCTGCTGGTCGAGATAGGCATGGAAGAGCGTTTCGCCGTGAGGAGCGCCGACGTATTCGGTGAACAGCGCGCGCACGATGTCGAGGTCATCGACATTCGCCGAGCGCACGCTGACGCTCACGCCGCGCCGGCGCCCGCGCTCGAACCAAACGGAATCACCAGCCGCGCAACGCACCCGCGCCGGTCGCTGCGGTTCTCCAGCGTCAACACGCCGCCGTGCGCTTCAGCGATCTGGCGGCTGAGCACCAACCCGATGCCGGAACCCTCGGCCTTGGTGGTAAAGAACGGAACGAACAAGTTCGCCGTCGTCGTTAGGCCCGGCCCTTCATCCAGCACGTCGACAGTGACGGCGCGGTGCGCGACGCGCCAGGTGACCTCAACGCGACCGCCAGTCTCCAGCGCCGCGTCTGCGGCGTTGCGAATGAGGTTGATCAGCAGTTGCTCGAGCTGATCGGCATCGCCGGGAAGCACCACATCGGGTCCAGCGGCGACCGCCACTGCTAAGCGCACTTCCAGGGCGGCGACGCGCCGGACGAGCGCGCCTAGGTCCAGTGCTGCGCGACGGGGCGCCGGCAAGCGGGCGAGCTTCACATAAGACGCCATGAAGCGCGACAACGAGTCCGAGCGCCCCACGATGATTCCCAAGCCTTTGCGCAAATCATCCGCGGCGCTACGGTCGCTCCCGACGCGGTCTACGGACTTCCGCAACGAATCGGCGAGCGATTTGATGGGCGCGAGCGAGTTGTTGATCTCGTGACTCAGAACCCTAACGAGTCGCTGCCACGCTTGCAGCTCTTCTTCGCGCAGCGTGCGGCTTACGTCGGCGAGCACGAGCAGCGTGTGCGGCCGTCCGTCCTGCCTGAACGTGCTGCGGTGGATCTCCCAGCGGCCACTGCGTCCAGGAAAAGCGCGATCCTGCACCCGTCCCGCATCGGCACTAACCAGGTCCCCAAGCCCCACTGCCGACGCCGGCTTGCCAAACAAGCGCTCGCGCGGCTGGTCCAGAAGGCGCACGCCAGCTCGATTGACAAGCCGCAGCGCTCCCTCCTCGTCGAACGCGAAGACCGCGACGTCGATCTCCGACATCACGGTGCGCAATAGCGCCGTCGCCTCGAGCGCGCCCAGACGTTGTGCCTTGAGAGTGTCGCCCAGCAGGTTGGTCTCGAGCATCGCCAGGCCTAACGCGTCCTCGACGCCTGCGCGACGGCCGCGCAGTGAAAAGTCCCCTTCCCGCAACGCGGCGAGCATGTTGCTGATCGTTTGCAGCGGACGCACAATGCGCTCGCGCAACAGCAGCGACAGCGCGAGCCAGACCCCGCCGATCAGCAGTCCCAGCGTCCATATCGCCTTTGCGCTGTACGTCCCGGCGACGAGCAGCCACAGCGCGGCGACGACGCCCGGAAGTCCCGCTCCCAGGGCGAGCAACGTGATGCGCTGCTCGTAACTCAACCTGATGCGCCGACGGCGCCCGTTAGGCATCGCGCGTCTCGCCGAGTCGCCTGTAGAGCGCGCTGCGGCTCACCCCGAGGTGTTTTGCTGCCAGCGAAACGTTCCCGTCGAACCGCGCCAGCGCGCGGCGGATCAACAGCTGTTCCGCTTCCTCCAGCGTCAGGTCGTCCAGGCGTGGTGCGCCGGTGGTGGCCCCCCCCCCCCCCCCCCCCCCCGGGCCGGGGCTGCCGAGAACGGCCGCGCCCACCAGGTGGCCCCAGGCGTACCCCCAGCCACCCGCGCACCCCTGGACCCGCACGCCGAGGGATGCCGGCCCAGAAAAGTACACACAC
>JBQTIF010000302.1:0-6172 GCA_052388395.1 Gemmatimonadaceae bacterium
CCCACGTCGCCGCATCCACGGCGTCGGTCTTCACCTTGGCGTAGCTGATCGCTTTGAGATACTTCGCGTGGCCGAGCCGGAGATCAATCCCCTGGGGGACGAGCAGATCGCGGACCCAGTACCACATCCCGGTGCACTCGACGACGGCGCGATGGGGTCCGGGCAGGGTCGCGAAGTACGCGCTCAGGGCATCGTGGCGCGCCGACCGCTGGGCCTTGCGCACGACGGCGTCTTCGGCGTCCACAGTGTGACTGGCGATGGTGCGCTTGTGCAGATCGATCCCGGAGAACAGCATAGACACTCCCAGAGGAAACGAGGTGGCTGATGATCTCGTCGTTAGGCCTCGTTGGGAATATCAAGCCGTTGCTGCAGACGCAGCGGACTCTGGTGGAGGGCGCCCATGTGCTTCGCCATGGGCGCCTATCATGATATGCGGCGCAGCAGAACCGCACGCCGTTTAGGCCGCTCGAGAGAAGCGAGGAACACGATATGACGACGGATGCGTTAGATCCGAAAAAGGTCGAGGAGGTTACCGACAAGGCCATCGGCTATCTCTCCGGAGCTGGAGTATCCGCCCTGGCGTACCTCGGAGACCGGCTGGGTCTCTACCGCGCGCTGAGTGGGGCAGGGCCTTCGACGAGCGCAGATCTAGCAGCGAAGGCGAAGCTCCACGAGCGTTGGGTTCGCGAGTGGCTCCACGGCCAAGCAAGCGCGGGACTGGTGCATTACGCGGGCGACGGTCGCTTCGAGCTCACCACTGAGCAGGCTGCGGTGCTGGCGGATGAAGATAACCCCGCCTTCGTTGGCGGCGGCTTCGCCCTAATGGTTCCTCTCCTGCAGCGCTGGGAGACGCTCTTCGAGTCCTTCCGAACTGGCCGTGGCGTTCCCTACAACGAACTCGGCGCGGACCATGCCGTGGGAGAAAGCCGATTCAGCAGCCCTTGGATGCGGGCGAACCTCGTTCCCGTCATCCTCCCAGGCCTGGACGGCGTGGCACCCAAGCTCACCGCGGGGGCAAGGGTCGCCGACATCGGTTGCGGCTCGGGCAAGGCCCTCTTGGCAATGGCGAAGGCGTACCCACGCTCGGACTTCCACGGCTACGACAACTCCGAGCTAGCCACCGGCTTCGCTGAAGCGCACCTTGCCCGATCGGGCCTCGGCAACGTCACCTTCCATTGCACTGCCGCAAACACACTCCCCCGCGACGCGTCGTACGATTTCGTCCTCACGTGGGATTGCCTCCACGATATGACCGACCCGCCTGCGGCGATGCGCTCGATCCGGGCAGCGATCAGGCCGGATGGCACCTGGCTGATCGTCGACATCAACGGGAGGCCCTCGCCGGAGGAGAACTATGCCCACCCGCTAGGCGGTCTCCTTTATTCGTTCTCGGTTTTGGACTGCCTGGCGTGCAGCACCTGCGAAGAAGGAGGCGCAGGCCTCGGCACCCTGGGGCTGCCGGAGCCAGTTGCCAGGAAGATGACCGCAGAGGCTGGGTTCACGCGTTTCACCGTCCGGGACTTTGGCAATCCATTGAATGCCTTCTACGAGGTACGCCCATGAATACGCGGCCTAACAACAGCATGCAGCTGGGCGTTAGGCGGACGCGTTATATGTATCGTGTTGGAGAGTTCTTTCCAGCATGAGAATCTCGCCTGCTGCCGTCGCCTTGGCTGGGCTTGCAGGGTGCTCGCCCTCCACGACTGATTCAGGGCTCGCGCCGCACCTGGCAACTGAAACGGTGCGCGGTGTCTCAGTCTCGCTGAGTGTTTCGCCCCGCCATGTAGCTCCTGGCGATTCGATAGAATTTGTGGCCACCGCGCGGAACTCCGCGAACAACTCGGCGCAGATCGGCATGCGGTGCGGGCCGTCGTTTGATATCGTTCTCACTGGTCCGCAAGGCTATGCCGCATCGGTTTTGGCGCTCGCAGTTGGCCACATGTTCACTTGCGAACTCAGTCCTCGCCATTTTGCGCCAGCACATGGTGCGCAAGAGGTCCGCTTTCGTATCGCCGCACCAGGACGCCTTGGCCAATACAGTGCAGTTGCTGGCTTGCGACGTTCCGAAGGTCTGAGCAACCTTAGCCCCTCGGTTATCTTCCAGGTACGCTAGACCTCAAAACATGACCGCGCGCACCGAGTCTGATGCGCATCTCTTACGTGGAAGATGCGCCGCCTAACAAGCGCATGCAGCAGACGGGCGCTTGCATGGCCGACTTCCCAGTAATGCGAGACACCGGCGAGATGCTGCGGAACGAAAGGATGAGTAACTCCAGCACTGCGCCTGCAGCTGATGCGTTGATCCGTTGAGGATGTAGGAAAAGCCAATGCTGTCGTGCATCTACTCTGATGTGGAGACGACCTCCACAATTGCTCTCAGATCGACGATCGGCACCTCGGCAATGGTCGACGGTCGTCTGCAATCGCCCAGCCGACTAGCACGCCGAGTTATTCTACAACCTCGTTAGGCGCCAACCGGCCCGTGGAGAATATCGTGGCGCATTTCCTGAGCGCGAGAGCGGCGTGCCTCGTGGCGATTGCCATAGCAATGCTCGATCCTGCGTCGGAACTGTTGGCCCAGGACTCGGTGTCCTTCCCCACGCAGGATGGTGGCGTGGTCTACGCGCACCAATACGGCGCCGGGGCACACGGGGTTGTGCTCGCTCACGGCGGTCGGTTCAGTAAAGAGAGCTGGGACCAGCAGGCCCGCGTGTTGGCGCGGGCTGGCTTCCGAGTCCTAGCCTTCGATTTCCGCGGACATGGTCAGTCTCGGGGTCCATCGGCGCGCGATGCCAGTGAGGGGCGCCGCTTTGACGTTGCGGCCGCAGTCCGCTTCCTTCGGCAGGCTGGTGCGACAAGGATCTCGGTGGTCGGTGCGAGCATGGGTGGTGACTACGCGGCCGAAGCAGCGGAGGCCGAGCCGAATATTATGGATCGACTCGTGCTGATCGCGGCTGGCGCATACACTCCGTTGCTTCGAATGCGGGGACGGAAACTGTTCATCATCAGTCGTGATGACATCATTGGGGAGAACGTTCCCCGGTTTCCACCGATTCGCGAGCAATATGAGAAGGCATCCGACCCGAAAGAACTCGTGGTGCTAGAGGGCTCCGCCCATGCGCAGTTGATTTTCGCGACCGCGCAAGGAGAACGACTGATGCAAGAGATCCTACGCTTTCTTTCGGCACCATAGCCTTGCGTTGACGCCTAACGCCGCGCTCGTATGCTGCGGCGTTAGGCGGACTGCTCCGGCTTGTGGAAACGTGGCGTCAGACTTCGTCGAGAGTCCATGAAGACACCCCTGGATACCATCAATCGCCTCGTCAGCGCCATCAACGCTGGCGACTTGGCCACGGCCGTGGCGCTCTACGAGCCCGATGCGATCCTCGTCGTCCAACCGGGGCACCGAGCTCGCGGCACGTCCCAGGTGCGCGAGGCTCTCGGCAGCTTCGTAGCAATGCAGGCGACGCTGCACTTCCACGTATGGCCGGAAGTTCCGTGTCCGTGCTATGCTTAGAGGACCGACGGGACGATCGATGCCGGTCGGCTCCGTCTGGATTGTCCGATCGGGCGAAGACCTGCCCCGTTTCGTGCCCGCGTTTCCTGGAGGCCGAATGACGTTGCGTGAACTTGATACCGTCGTTTTGGAGCGCGATCTCCCGAACCATGGCCTGCGCCGCGGAGACGTGGGCGCCGTCGTGCAGATCCATTCCGCGACGGCGGTGGAGGTCGAGTTCGTGCGTGCGTCCGGGCAAACGCAAGCCCTCGTGGAACTGGCCGGGTCCGACCTGCGTCCAGTCAGTGACGACGATCTCCTGGCAGTTCGCCATATCGATCCGTCAACGCGTGGGGCTGCCTAACAAGCAAATTGCTGCAGACGCCGCAGACTCAGTGTGGTTTGCTGCGTGTGGCTGCGCCACAGCAGCAACTGTTCATATGCGGCGCAGCAGAATTGCACGCCGGTTAGGCGACCTTCGCTGCACTGAGGTCTTCGCATTACCATGGAAGAAGTGACCTGGCGTTTGCTGACCTCGAGTCGGCGAGACGTCTCTTGCTGCGGCAACTGCGGCTCCCCTGAGATCTGGGCAGAGATCGTCCCTGCATAGGCCGCCGGCCGCTCCGTCCGAGGCTCCGTCTTCTTCTACTGTCAAGACACCGCGTCGCTGAAAGCTACGGCCTTTACATGAACTCGCATTAGACTCCCCACCAAAGAAGGAGGTCGTATGCGCTCCGTCCGCCAAACCGCGATCGTCGTCGTGCTCGCGGCGGTACCTCACCTGCTCATAGCTCAGCGCGCTGCGGTTCCGCCGCAGGATCCCACCACGCTCGTCAACGCTAACGTCGTCAACGTCCGAGACGGGAGTATCGTCCCGAACGCGACGATCGTCTTGCGCGACGGCAAGATCGCGTCCGTCGGCACGGGCGTCGCGGCGGCGGGGACGATGGTAATCGATGTTGGTGGACGCTATGTGGTGCCGGGGCTGTTCGATGCGCACACCCACATCGCGAACCTGCGCGCAGCGCGCGCAGCGCTCGAGTCGGGCGTGACGACGGTGCGGAGCGCGGGGGTGTCAGGGTACGTCGACGTCGGCCTTCGCGAGCTGGTGAAGAAAGGGGCGGTGGCGGGACCGGATGTCCTCGCGGCGGGATATCACATCCGGCCGCAGCTCGCCGAAGAGGCGTTCCTCGGCGACCCCGCCTTGTCACCATTCCTAAACGGCGGCGTCACGGCGGCGGACGCGATTCGCCAGGTGGTTCGTGCGAACCTCGCGCGCGGCGTGGACTGGATCAAGACGCACTCCACCGAGCGCGCCGGGCTGCCGGAGACAGATCCCCGACGGCAGGTGTACATGGCTGACGAGATGAAGGTGATGGTGGATGAGGCCGGCGCGAAGGGGATTCCGGTAATGGCGCATGCGCACGGAGAGGAGGGGGCGCTCGCGGCGGTGCAGGCCGGCGTGCGGAGCATCGAGCACGGCACCTACCTCTCGGACGAAGCGCTTCGCCTCATGGCGCAGAAGGGCACGTACCTCGTCCCGACCTACTCGGCGGTCGTGGATATGACCCAGCCAGGCGGCGAGTTCGACAACCCCGATCTGGTGCTGCGCGGACGCCATATGCTGCCACGCATGCGCGAAACAGTCCAGAACGCGATCAAGCTGAACGTGAAGATCGTCGCCGCCACAGACGCCCTATACAGCCCGAACAGCGTTATGCGCATCTCGCACGAAGTAGCGGCGTTCGTGGACATGGGGATGACACCGCTGCAGGCGCTGCAATCAGCGACGACGGTGGCCGCCGAGATGCTCGGCATGGGCTCACGCGCCGGCGCAATCCAGGCCGGCCTCGAAGCAGATCTCCTCGTCGTCGAGCGCAACCCGCTCGAATCCATTCGAACGCTCGACGATCCTCTGCTGGTGATGAGCAACGGGCGTATCGTGATTAACAGGCTGAGCTTCGGACGGGGCAGACCGGGAAGGAACGAAACGGCGGGCAATCCCTAGGTTAGTCTGCTGCCCAACTACTCCACCCACCGGGCCATGAACACGTTCGAGCCGCCTTCCGACGTGCGTTACGATTGGAAATTACGGCGCCACCGAGGAAGGCGAGCAAGCTGCGCTCATAATTGGCCACGAAATCGTGGCGGCACTCTCGCTGCACCTCCTCCCACCGTCCTTCGTGAGGTCGCTTGTCCAAGCGTTTTCGCCAGTAAGCCAACACTTGTGTCACGTGAAAATGCTCGGGCATCAAACCCTCCGCCGAAAACATCGGCGTCCTTGACGGCGTTTGGCGAGCGCTCGAAATGCTTTGCATCGCGGGTAATGGGCGAGGTCGTCTGCAACAGTCGCTCGCTATCCCGGCGCAGCGGGCGCGCTTGACGCACGCTTTTTTTAGTGTAACCTAAATACTGATTTCCTGCTGCCTAAATTCTTGCCGGGAGGGACGCTGCGCGCGAACTATCGATGCTGTCTCGCGTTTTTTTTCGTCGCCTGCCCCATGCTGGCCGAGCCGGCGCTCGCATTGGAGATACCATATTGGGCTCGGAAGTACAGCGTGACGTGCAGCAAGTGCCACGTCTCGGTGCCCCGGCTCAACCGGTTCGGCGCGGAGTTCATCGCCCGCGGCTACCGGCTGCCGTCCGACTCTGGGTCCGCCACGCGCACGGTGCCTT
>JBQTIF010000303.1:0-6130 GCA_052388395.1 Gemmatimonadaceae bacterium
GTGCGGGAGCAAGTCATACGCGCCGACTATATCAATGAGAAAGGCGAGCGGGCGACGCGTCGCGTGGAACCGCACGCGCTCCTCATCATGTGGCCGGCGTGGTACATCCTCGGTTTCGACCACCTGCGTGGCGAGCCGCGGACGTTCCGCTTTGATCGTTTCGAGCTGGTGGCGCTGGAGGAGGCGAGCTCCTTCCGCGCGCGGCCGCGGGAGATTGCGCTGGCGCTGCTTGGCGACGCGTGTGATGTCCCCGCGTACTCGGTCTGACAAGATCAAAAGCGGGAGCGCGGACTAATGCGGAGAAACCAGGACGATCGCGGACGCAACGGTTGTTAACTACAAACAGTCCGCGTTTGTCGTCGGCGTTCGTCCGTGCTGCCGCTTTTTCTTTCTTGACGTGGCCCGTGCTACGATGCAAATCGCTCGCATCGCCAACGGTCGGTCCTTATGTCACCGCGTCAGATCACGCGCCTGCTCGCCACCGCTCTCGTAACCAGCGCCGCATCCGGCCAATCGCCGTTCGACAAGCTACAGTTCCGCTCGATCGGCCCAGCGGCGTTAGGCGGCCGCATACATGATATTGAAGTCCCTTCGCGGGATCCCAACACGCTCTATATCGGCGCGGCGTCGGGTGGCATCTGGAAATCCACGAACAACGGCACAACTTGGACTCCTATCTTCGACAACCAGGCCGTCAGCACGTTCGGCGATATCGCCATCTTCGAAAGCGACAACAACATCGTGTGGGCTGGCACCGGGGAGCAAAACAACCGGCAGAGCTCGTCGTGGGGGAATGGTGTCTATCGCTCGACCGATGCCGGGCGCACCTGGACACACCTTGGTCTCGCGGAGACACGGCATATCGGGAAGATCCGCCTGCATCCAACCAACCCGAACATCGCCTACGTCGCCGCGTTAGGCAATCTCTGGAAGCCGAGTGTTGATCGTGGCGTCTTCAAGACGACCGACGCTGGCCGCACGTGGCAGAAAGTTCTCTTCGTCGACACGCTCACGGGCGTCGTCGATCTAGGCATCGATCCTAACGACTCCAACACGCTGTATGCCGCTGCCTATCAACGACTACGGCGCACGTGGGGGCTCAACGGTGGTGGACCTGGGAGCGGCATCTACAAGACCGCGGATGGCGGCGCGACGTGGACCAAGCTCAGCAACGGGATTCCAGCCGGCGACAAAGGGCGTATCGGTCTCGCGATCGCTGCCAACAGCGGCCGCATCGTCAACGCAACCATTGAACACGCGAGTCAGAGCGGCACATACCGCACGGAAGACGGCGGTGAAACGTGGCGCAGAATGAGCGCCACGAATCCGCGCCCGATGTACTACAGCAAGATCTTTCTCGATCCATCGAACAACCGGCGGGTGTGGGTGCTCGGCGTAACGAATTTCCGCAGCGAGGATGGCGGTGCGACGTTCCGCAATTTGCCGGCGTCGCCCGTTTACGACGTCGGCCTGAAATCCGATCAGCACGCGTTGTGGATCGATCCGCGCGACAGCCGGCATCTCTGGTTAGGCGGCGACGGCGGCCTGCACCAGTCCTGGGACATGGGCGAGACATGGGTTCGTGTCAACAACATTCCGATCGGACAGTTTTACGCCATCGGCGTCGATACACGTGAGCCGTACCGCGTGTACGGCGGCATGCAAGACAACCACTCCTGGATGGGACCGAGTGCGACGCGGCACTGGTTAGGCATCATCAACGAAGACTGGAAACAGATCGGCTTCGGCGACGGCATGTATCAGCAGCCTGACCCCTTCAATCCGCGCTTTGTGTACAGCAGCTCGCAGAACGCGAACATGCAGCGCGTCGACGTGGAGACAGGAGATCGTTTAGCTATCCGGCCTGTACCGCCGGAGGGTGAACGCCCATACCGCTTCGACTGGACGGCGCCAATCCTCGCGTCGCGGCACACGGCCGGTCTCGTCTACCTCGGCGGCAATCGTCTGTTCGTGTCTCGCGACCGAGGTAATACATGGACACGAACAGACGATTTAACCAAACAAATTGATCGCGACACGCATCCGCTAAGGGTGCCCGGCCGCAATGTCACACTCTCGCGCTACGACGGCGAGTCGTCATTCGGTGAAATCACGACGATCTCCGAATCGCCCGTCGATCCGCTCATCCTCTGGGTTGGTACTGACGACGGCAATGTGCAGGTCTCGCGCGATGGCGCGCGCACGTGGACCAATGTTAGTGCGAACATCTCCAGCGTCCCTAACGGTACGTTCGTAAGCCGAGTGGTAGCGTCCAGCGCGGCGCGTGGTACGGCTCTGCTATCATTTGACGCGCATCGCGACGGCGACTTCACGCCGTACGTCTTCCGCACGACGGATTTCGGTGCAACCTGGACGGCCGTGGTGAACGGGCTGCCTAACGCCAGCTCTGTACGCACTATTCACGAGTGGCGCGGCAGAGCGCATGTGCTCTTCGCCGGAACGGAGCACAGCCTATTCGTATCTACAGACAGCGCGGCAACGTGGCGCAAGCTGAGCGGCAACCTCCCGACCACGCGCTACGATGACTTGCTGATTCATCCAACCACCAACGACCTTGTGATCGGCACGCACGGACGCAGCATCTGGATTCTGGACGATGCGAGGCCCATCGCGGAGCTCACGCCGCGCGTCATGGCGGCTCGCGCGCACGTTTTTCCAATTCGCGAAGGGACCATTCATCAATGGTGGGAGGACTTCTCCAATCGCGCGCAGGGCGCGTATGCGGGGGAGAATCTGCCGGAAGGCGTGATCGTGCACTACTATCTCGGTGAGGCCGTGGCTGAAGCGAAGCTCAGCGTGACGGCGCCTAACGGGAAAGTGATTCGCGTGTTCGACGTCCCTGGCGACGCGGGTACGATCCAGCGCGCGGTGTGGGATCTCAGGCATGATCCGCCGCCGTTCGAGCTCGACACCACGCTGGCTCGTCAAACGAGTCTGCCGCGGCCGGCACGGCAGATTCAGGATCGCGGACCGTTCGTGTCGCCCGGCATGTACACGGTTTCGATCGAGGCGGCCGGTGGAAAGGTCTCCCAGCCGGTGCGCGTCAAAGGTGACCCGCTGCTGCCAGTGACGCTCGCGCAGTACCGCGAGCGCGAAACGTTCCTCGTGGAAGTGCGCGACATCCAGCGCGAAGTGGCACTCATGCTCAACGGCCTCTCGGCGCAGCGTCGCGAGGCGGCAACTCGCGGCGACAGCGCTGAGGTGAATCGGATGACGGCGATTCAGCGGCGCTTGCAAATGGGGAACAGGTCCGTGGCATCGCGCCTGGACAATCTCGCGGGCAGCTTCAACGGTAACGGTGCGCAGCAGGGGTCACTCTATCCGCCAACGGCAACACATCGCGCGGAGCTGGCCGAGATTCGGCGGGCGATGCAGGAGGTGCGTGGGCAGGTCACTACCGACTCACGTTAGGCAACCGTGAGTCGAGTCACGGTTGCGGTCGCGCAACCGGAGGTCGGCGACAACGCACTCGAGATCTGTGTCGAGTACGCGCGTCACGCTGCCGAGCGTGATGCGCAGGTGATCGTCTTTCCCGAGACGTGGCTCCCCGGATATCCGATCTGGTTGGACGTTTGCCGCGACGTGGCGCTCTGGGACCATGCACCCACGAAGGATGTGTTCGCGCGCTATGCAGCAAGCAGTATAGTCATCGGCGCAGGTGAAACGAACCGGCTCGCGGCGCTGTCCAAGGAACTGAACCTAACGATCGTCGTGGGAGTGTCCGAGCGCGTGACCGAGGGTGCTGGAAACGGGACGCTGTACAACTCGCTCCTCACATTCACGCCGGACGGTGGCCTGGCGAACCACCACCGCAAACTGGTGCCGACATACACGGAGCGGATGGTTTGGGGGCCCGGGGACGCGAGTGGACTCAAGGCTGTTGACACACCGATCGGCCGAGTAGGTGGACTCGTCTGCTGGGAGCATTGGATGCCGCTCGCGCGACAGGCACTGCACGACAGCGGCGAGTCGATTCACGCGGCGGTGTGGCCCACGGTGCACGACATGCATCAGATCGCGAGCCGACACTATGCGTTCGAAGGACGTTGTTTCGTTCTGGCGGCCGGGTCGGTGATGCGGGCACGTTTTCTACCGAACGAGCTCGAACGCCATGCAAGCAAGGCGCCGAGCGATGACGCGTGGGTGATGCGCGGAGGGAGTGCGATCATCGCACCAAATGGTTCGTATGTCGCCGGTCCTGTTTTCGAGGAGGCGACTCTGCTAGTTGCAGAGATCGACCTAGCTGACGTTAGGCGCGAGCAGATGACGCTCGACGTTTCTGGTCATTATGCTCGCCCTGATTTCTTGCAATTCGTTGTGAATAGAAGCAACAGATCTTGAACCACAGAGTTGAGATGAGAAAGGCCTTCCTCCGGTCGGTCGCGGCGTCGCCGATATTTTGGTGCGCCAAGAAGGTGACCGTTCACGGGCCGTTAGGCCCTTTTTACCGGAGGTCGGCCATGTCGCATGCTACTACGAACCCTCATCCGATGCCGAGCCTAACGATTGGATTGGATCTCGGCGATAAAGTCAGTCGTTTGTGTCTGCTCGAGCCGCACCGCGTGACGGGCGAGGAAGCCATGATGCCTACTACCCTGGCCGGTCTCACCCACAAGTTTCCGGTAGTGGTCGCTGGCCCACTACCCTGTGTCCTGCACCGATCCTGAGTGCGCCACAGAGTTGGCAGCAACAGACGAGGCTCGGACCCCAACTTGCACCAGGGCGCCAGCGTGCGCCGCTTCGTCAGAGTGCGGATAGAAGGATGGTTGAGGAGCGACCACCGGCGGAAACGTTAGGGCCCGCCACGTTGGGCCTTGACAAATCAACCTTTCTCATAGAAGGACACAGAACACGGAGGAGGACGAACAGAAAGAGCATTTACCGCATATCTCTGCGCACTCCGCGCCTCCGCGGTAAAAGCACTTGGGGCGCTGTGTCGTCGCTGTCCTCGCGCCAGTTATCGTCTCCTCGGCCGATACTCACGCTCCAGATTCGCCGTGATCTCCTCCAGCGTGAACCACGCCGGCCGGAATTCGCCGCGCGCGTACAGCGGAGCCTGATCGAAATAGTGCGGCGACTGCGGATCGCCGCTTGCCCCCATGGTATGTACAGCGAGCCGCCGCACCGTCGGACCGAATTCCACCGCGCTGACGTACGATGCGCCCGCCACTCCATAACGCCGCCTTTCCCCGGGCTGCGGCTGCGCAGCGTAGGTGAATACGGCTCCGTGTTGGCCACTCGCACCCACCACAGGCATGCTAGGCCGCGCGTCCGCGAATCGCTGATCCGCGCGTTCGTCTATACGCTGCAGCCGATTGATCTCACCCCATGGCACGTGCCAAGTCTGCCGCTCGCGCTCGAGGCGGACTAGCGCGCTGTCCAACGCCGCGAGCCGCGTGCCGCTCGTGCGCAGCGCGTCCTGCCAGCGATCGAATAGAGTCATCGCGACTGAAGACGTGTCGCTTCGCCGATTCCAACGCGCCAGTGTGTCGATCGCGGGTGCCAACCTAACGCTGCTCGCGGGGTCGGCGGCGAAGTCGCGCAGCAAGGGCGGAAGAAGCGAATCCGCCGCGATGACGTAGGTGTCGAACGCGGCGCGAGTCCAGTGTTCCCAACTGAACCGCGGTGTTGAGTCGAGGATCCGGCGCGAAACGAGCCCGCGCCAATTGTCTCCTTCCGTCACCATGTACGGTGGAAACCGTGATGGATCGGGGTTGCCGCTACGCGTGAGCAAAAATGGCGTCGTATTGCAGTTTTGCATCCAACCCGTCGGCGGGTTGGTCAGTTGCGGCAAGTCCTCTAGCGAGTGATAGCCGCGCCATTCGGTCGCCGGATCGCTGCCATTGACGGGTGCGGACCAATTGAAGCGCGGGTCGCGCACTGGTACGGCGGCGTTGTATAGGTAGAACGTGTTCCCTTCCGCGTCGGCAGCCATGACGTTGCCGAACAGCATATTCAGCGGGCGCATCGCGGCCTTAAGCTCCGACACTCGACGTGCACGCGTCATGGCGTACCACTCGCCTAACCAGCCGTCGGCGTCGAGCTTCGCCATCCGCAGCGCGACGGGCTTGCCGTCGCGCACGGCGATTATGGGTCCGTGATGGGTCTT
>JBQTIF010000304.1:0-18385 GCA_052388395.1 Gemmatimonadaceae bacterium
GGGCGGGCGGGGGCGGGCGGGGGCGGGCGGGGGCGGGCGGGGATCCAGCGACGTTTAGTCACTGGAAGGCGTACAAGATGCGACTCTCGCGCGGATTGTCCAGAGCGAGTTTGCGACATGCGGGCCACGCACTCGGTCGCGTTGACTCGCGCTAAGTCGTTGCCTAGCTTACAGGTCTCTCAAAATTGCCTTACTTGCACGCGGTCGTGAGATCGCGGCGCTCTGCACGAAATCCAATGAAGACGTACACAGCACTCCCGCAAGACATCTCGCAGAAATGGTTCCTCGTGGATGCCGACGGCTTGGTACTTGGTCGGCTCGCATCCGAGGTCGCTAGGATCCTGCGCGGAAAGCACAAGCCGATTTTTACGCCGCACATGGATACAGGCGATAACGTGATCGTGATCAATGCGGCGAAGATCAAGCTCACGGGCCGCAAGGCGGAGCAGAAGGAGTACTTTCGCCACACCGGTTATATGGGCCATGAACGCTTCACCCCGATTGCGACGATGCTCGCCAAACATCCGGAGCGAGTAGTAGAGCGCGCGATCCATGGTATGCTCCCGAAATCCTCGTTAGGCCGTCAGCGCCTTCGCCGCAAGCTTCGCGTCTACGCTGCGGGGACGCATCCCCATGCCGCGCAGCAACCTACGGTTCTCACCTTTGGTCAGTCGAGCGACAAGTAACATATGAACGGAGTCGTGCATTCTATCGGGCGCCGGAAAGAAGCGGTCTGCCGCGTCTACGTGAAGCCGGGGTCAGGCAAGTGGGACGTGAATGGTCGCACGTTAGGCGACTACTTCCCGCGGCCCACGCTCGTTTCCGCCATTCAGCAGGCTTTTACAGCGACTGACACACTTGGTCGCTATGACGTGAAGGCGACACTGGCCGGCGGGGGACAATCCGGTCAAGCCGGAGCACTGCGTCTCGCCGTCGCGCGCGCTCTGGTGAACATCGACGAAGTGTACAAGCGCAAGCTGCGCGAGTTGGGCCTTCTCACGCGCGACGCGCGCAAAGTGGAGCGTAAGAAACCCGGACGTCCCGGTGCAAGAAAGCGGTTCCAGTTCTCGAAGCGATAGTCCTGTTCTTAATCACGCACGCTTCCTGAGTAGGCGCCGGGTGTCGGCCTAACGGTCGATTGGCGCTTGCGCTGAAGGCAGCGGACGAACAACCCCAAGGAGTAAGTAACGCAATGCAACAACTGAACATCGAACAACTCCTCGCCGCGGGCGTCCATTTCGGACACCAGACCCGTCGCTGGAATCCCAAGATGCGCCGCTTCATTTTCGCCGAGCGCAACGGGATTCACATCATCGATCTCAACAAGACGATGCGCCAGCTCGAGCTCGCGACGAAGCTGGTGCGCGAAGTGATTATGCGCGGCGATAACATCCTCTTCGTCTGCACCAAGCGGCAACTCGCCGCGATCGTGCAAGGCGAGGCGGAGCGTAGCGGCTCGCACTACGTCACCGAGCGCTGGTTAGGCGGACTTCTCACCAACTTCCAGACCGTAAAACGGCAGATCCGACGCCTCAAGGATCTGGAAGCCGGGAGCGAAGCCGGCGGCGAATTCGAGAACTATACGAAGAAGGAGCAGCTGCTCATGACGCGGCTGCGCGACAAGCTCGCGAAGAACCTGTCGGGCATCAAAGCGATGACGCGGCTTCCAGGTCTACTGTTCGTTGTCGATGCCAAAAAAGAACGCATCGCCGTCGAGGAGGCTAACAAGTTAGGCATCCCCATCGTCGCGATCGCCGACACGAACGCGGACCCTGATTTGCTCGCCGTGCCGATCGCGGGGAACGATGACGCGATCCGCTCCGTCGAATTGATCACGCACTTCATCGCAGACTCGGTAGTCGAGGCACGGCGTGAGGCTCCTGTGCGCGTCGTCGAGGAAGAGGCCGAGGAGAGCACGTATAGCTCCGACCGCGGTCTCGAGCCGGCTGCAGCGGGCGATGATGAACGCCGTCGTCGCCGCCCGCGTCGGCGCCGCCGCGCGAAGCCGGAAGCGCTCGCCGCACGCCTCAAGCCTGGCACCGCCGACGTCGGCGACGCAGGTGAGGCTGGCGACGCTGTTGGAGCTGACGAAGGCGAGTAATCGTTAGGCGGCTGCAGGACAAATAGTCGATCGAATGTCGCCGCCGGTACCCCCGGCGGCGTTCTCACGCTAACCGTTTCGGTTGTATACCCATGATGACAATCACCGCGAAAGACATACAAGAGGTCCGCCAGCGCACCAGCGCGGGCATCACCGACTGCAAGAAGGCGCTCGAAGAGGCCAACGGCGATCTGGATCAGGCGATCGAGATTCTGCGCAAGAAAGGGATCGCCAAAGCCGACAAGCGCTCTGGACGGGCCGCCTCCGAAGGTCGCATCGTCAACGCGTTCTCGGCGGACAAGAAAACTGCCGTGCTCCTCGAGCTGAACAGCGAAACCGACTTCGTTTCACGCAACGCCGACTTCGGCGCCGCCGCCGAGGCGCTCGCGCAGCGTTTGCTCGCGCACAGCGCGCTCAGTGGCGTCGTCAGTGATCCAGCCCATGACGCGTTCGCTCAGAGCGTCCAGGATGACGTCAAGGCAATTTCGGCGAAAACCGGCGAGAACATTGTGCTGCGACGCTACGCGCGCTTCGCGACCGATGCTGCGTTAGGCAGTTATGTGCATCACAACGCTAAAGTCGCCGCTCTGGTAGAGGTCGCCGGTTCGGGCAGCGAGGCAGCGGAAAGCCTGGCCAAGAGCATCGCCGAGCACATCGCGGCCGGTGTCCCCGCCGTCGCTGTCTCGGTGACGCGCGATGGTGTCAGCGCGGATCTTGTCGCGCGCGAGCGACGAATCTTCGAAGAGCAGGCAAAGGCGAGCGGCAAGCCTGACAACATTGTCCAAAAGATGGTCGACGGGCGTATCGCCAAGTTCTACGGCGAAGTAGCGCTGGTAGAGCAGCCCTGGGTGCGCGAGCCTGATCGCACGATTCAGAGCCTCGTCGACGAGCAGGGGAAGGCGTGCGGAGCCAACCTAACGATCCGCCGCTTCGTCCGCTTCCAGATGGGCGAGGACTAACGCCGCATGTCGGCCGCCGAGGGCTCGCTCGCATATCGCCGGATCCTCCTCAAACTTTCGGGTGAGGCACTGGCGGGCGAGCGATCCCTCGGCTTCGACTTCGACAAGGCACGGCAATTCGCTGACGAAGTCGCCGAGGTTGTGCGACTCGGGGTGGCGGTCGGACTTGTGATCGGCGGCGGGAACATCGTCCGCGGAAGCCAGCTCGCTGGGATGGGGATGGACCGCGTCTCTGCGGATTACATGGGTATGCTCGGCACTGTGATCAACGCGCTCGCGTTACAGGACGTGCTCGAGAAGAAGCACGTCGATACGCGCGTCCTCACGGCGATTCGCATGGAGGAGTTGGCTGAGCCGTACATTCGGCGCCGTGCGTTGCGACACCTCGAGAAGGGACGTCTCCTGATCTTTGCCGCCGGCACGGGGAATCCCTACTTTTCCACCGATACGGCCGCCGCATTGCGCGCTATCCAGATCAAAGCAGACGTTATGATCAAGGCGACCAGCGTCGACGGCGTCTATTCGGCAGATCCCAAGAAGGACCCTAACGCGAAACGATACGAGACGATCAGCTACCGCGACGTGATGCTCGAAGAGCTCGGCGTGATGGATCAGACTGCAGTCACCCTATGCAAGGAAAACAGCCTTCCGCTCATCGTCTTGAACATCCACGAACCGGGCGCCGTGGCGCGTGCCGTTCGCGGTGACCGCGTGGGAACCATCGTCACATGAGCAACATCAAACGAATGCTGAGCGACGCGCGCGCGGAAATGGAGAAGGCGCTCGCGAGTACCAAACACGAGTTCGCGTCGATCCGGTCCGGAAAAGCGACGCCGAACATGCTCGACACGGTGCGTGTCGAACTGTATGGCCAGTCGATGAACCTGAATCAGGTAGCCAACATCTCGGCGCCCGAACCGCGTCTGCTGCTCGTCACGCCGTACGACAAGAGTCAGATCAAGACGATCGAGAAGGCGATCCGTGAGGCCGATCTCGGCCTCGAGCCATCCACGCAGAGCAGCGTGATCCGCGTACCGCTCCCCGCGATGAACGAGCAGCGGCGCAAAGACCTTGCCAAGGTGGTACACAAGCTTGCCGAGGAAGGGCGAATCGCCGTTAGGCACGCGCGGACGCACGCGCGCGACGTGCTCAAGAAGGTCAAAGACGAGAGCGAGGATGACGTCAAGCACGCCGAAAAGGATCTGCAGAAGCTGCACGACGACTACATCCACAAGATCGACGATTCGCTGAAGGCCAAAGAAGCCGAGATCATGGAGGTCTGATCGCGCGCGTCCGGCTGACACCGATCGCGGCGGGCTGTCGCTCATGAGCGAGCTGCGCGCGCGTGTGCTGTCGGCCGTGATCGCGGTGCCTTTAGCGGTCGCGCTGGTGTACCTCGGTGGGCCTGCCCTCGCGCTACTGCTCGCCGCGTTAGGCGCGGCGGCGGCGCGCGAGGTGTTCGCTCTCGCTCGCCATCAGTCGATTCGCCCCTTGACGGCGATTGGGGTACCGCTCGCCGCGGCGATGCCGCTGGTCGTCCACCTGTACAGGCTCGGCTGGATCGCGCAACCACTGACACTCGCGGCCGTCGTGTTCGTAGCGTTCCTGGGCGCGGTTCTCTTTTCCCGCGGCGTCGCCGAACACCCCTTAGCCTGTATGGCGGTCACAACGTGCGGCGTTTTGTACACTGGTGGTCTCTTGTCTTTCGGTTACGTGCTACGACACCATCCCTGGACCGTGACCGCGGCGGCTGGTACCGCCGTGGTTGGGTTCCCCGTCGTGGTGACCTGGGTTTCTGACATTGGCGCCTACTTTGTCGGAAAGACGTTAGGCAGAACCAAGCTCATGCCCGTCGTGAGCCCGGGGAAAACCCGCGAGGGGGCATTAGGTGCTCTCGTTTCGGCGGCGCTCGCCGGCGCGGCGTACGACGCATTTGTTCTCAGGCCCGTTGCACAGCTCGAGCTCGGTTGGTGGCGCGCTCTTCTCGTGGCGATTACCCTCAGCGTCGCCGCGCAAATCGGCGATCTTGTAAAGTCACTGCTCAAGCGCGAAGCCGGCGTCAAAGACAGCGGCCGCCTCCTTCCCGGTCACGGCGGCGCGCTCGATCGTATCGATTCGTTGTTGTTCGTCCTGCCGGTTGGATATCTCTTGTTAGGCGTGCTTCTCTCGCCATCCATGCTTCGCCGATGAAAGGCGTCGCGGTGCTCGGCTCCACAGGATCCATTGGCACGACAGCGCTGCGAGTGCTGGCACGCCACGCTGATCGATTCCGCGTGGTGGCGCTGACCGCACACGAGAACGCTGACTTGCTGGCGATTCAGGAGGCGGCCACGCAGGCGCCATTCGTTGGGCTTGTGACGAACGGCAGTCCAGCGAGCGTGCCGCAGCGCTGGCGTCGCGGCGCCGACGTGCTCACCGACGCCGCGACCCTCGGCGACGCCGATATCGTGCTCAACGCGGTCGTCGGGGCGGCGGGGCTGGACGCGACGCTGGCGGCGCTCGCAGCCGGCAAGCGCGTCGCGCTCGCCAACAAGGAAACGCTCGTCCTCGCCGGGGCACTCGTTAGGCAGGCCGCCACGAGCGGTGGCGGCGAGATCGTTCCCGTCGATTCGGAGCATTCCGCCATCTTGCAGTGCCTGGGAACGCGCAGCGCCGCGTCCGTGCGCCGGCTCGTGCTCACCGCCAGCGGCGGCCCGTTCCGCGACTGGTCGCGCGAGCGGATCGAGCAAGCCACGCGGGATGATGCGTTGCGACACCCGACTTGGTCGATGGGACGCAAAATCACTGTCGACAGCGCTACGCTGGCGAACAAGGCGCTCGAAGTGATCGAAGCTCATCATCTATTTGGTGTGCCGTACGATCAGATCGATGTGGTCGTTCACCCGCAAAGCATCGTGCACTCGTTCGTCGAGTTTGTGGACGGCAGCGTGCTGGCGCAGGTCGGCTTCCCGTCTATGGAACTGCCAGTGTTATACGCACTGGCGCACCCCGAGCGCATCGCCGAAGCCAGCGCGCCGCATTTCGATCCGGTTGCCGCGTCGCCGCTTACGTTTGAGCAGGTGCGACTCGATGATTTTCCGGCGTTGCGACTCGGACTCGCGGCGGCGCGGCGCGGCGCTGCGGCGCCGGCCGTGTTCAATGCCGCGAATGAGGCTGCTGTGGCATTGTTCCTCGAGGCAAGGCTCCGATTCGTCGAGATCGCGTCGGCCATTGAGTCGGCGCTGGATGCGTTAGGTGATATGCCGGGCACTGACAAGAATGCGCTGCTTATGGCCGATCGCGCAGCGCGCAACCACGTGACAGAGCGCTTCGCATGCTGAGCTGGATTGCTCCAATCGTCGTCTTCGGGCTCGTTGTGCTGGTCCACGAGCTGGGACATTTCATCGCCGCGCGACTGGTGGGGATTTACGCCCCGCGCTTCTCCATCGGATTCGGCCCGGCACTCTGGCGCCGTCGCTTCGGGGAAACCGAATACGTGCTCGCGGCGCTTCCGTTAGGCGGGTACGTGCGTATGGCGACGCGCGACGACGACACCTTGGCCACGATCGAAGGCGGTGGGGAGGAGGGCGATCCAAACAGGCCCGATTGGGACCCGAACGCGATGAAGCCGTTCGGACCCAAGCCCATTCCGCCAGACCGCTGGTTCGATTCCAAGCCACTGTGGGCCAAGATTTTTACGTTAGGCTCCGGCGTGGTCATGAACGTCGTGCTCGCGATCGTCGTCCTGTCTGGACTCTATGCCGGCTACGGCCGCCAGTATGTCCCCGCGGTGATCGACTCAGTGGTCGTCGAGCGCCCCGCCGCGCGCGCTGGTCTGCAGTCGGGCGACAGCATCGTCTCCATCGATGGCCGTCCTGTGACCACGTGGACTGAAGTTGTCGACGCTGTCTCGGCGTCGCCCGGAAGGGCGCTCGAGCTGACCCTCGTTAGGGCTGGTGCGGAACGCCAGCTCACGATCACCCCTGAACTGGCCGACGATGCCGATCCGGTCACGGGGCAGCCGATTCAAGTCGGCCGCATCGGGGCAGGGCCGCAAGCTCGTGCACTGCGGCAGCCCCTTGGTATCGGCGAGGCCGTTGCCGCGGGCTGGGAATCGACGTGGGTGATGACTGGCTTGGTTCTGAAGGTTGTCGGTGGGTTGCTAACGGGCCAAGTGTCCGTGAATCAACTGGGTGGACCGATTGCGATCGCAAGCTCCAGTGTGCAGGCGGCGCGCGGCGGACTGGAAACGCTCTTCCGTCTGATTGCGTTCATCAGCGTCAACCTCGCTGTGCTCAATCTCTTGCCGATTCCGATCCTCGATGGCGGGCAGATGCTCGTTGTAATCGCGGAATCAGTGAAGGGGAAACCGTTTAGCGTGCGGGCGCGTGAGCGCATTGCGCGAGCCGGGGTGCTCGCGATCGGGTTGCTGTTCGTCCTCGTGATGTTCAACGATATCAAGCGACTGTTAGGCTTCGGACCGTGAGGCTGCTCGCCGGGGTGCTGTTCATCGCCGGCGCGTGCCTAACGACTCCACAGGCACAGGCGCAGTCGCGCGCCGTGCGCTTTGAAATCACGGCGATCGGAGACTCCACAATCGAGTTCAGAACGGGACCGGCGCGATGGATACGCCCTGGGCAGCTCGGTGTTGCCGTCGATCCACGCCGGCGCGACGCCATGATTGCGCGCTTTCGCGTCGAGTCGGTGCGCGAGGGGAGCGCTACCGCCATGATTACGGGTCAGACGACCGCGATCATTCCGGAGCACGTCGCTGTTCTCGACGAACCGCGCCGCAGCGCGTACCGATCGCCGGCGTTCTGGATCGGGATTGTCGTAGGTGGCGCGTTAGGCTTGATCGGCGGGATGGCTTCACGCTAAGCGTCACTTAGGATCGCAGAGGAATCGAATACTCTTGCGCTCCGTCTGCCCGGCGGTGATTTCCACGTCGTTCTCAGTGTACGGCGCGCAGTAGTCAGTTCCGTCTGTCTTCGACACAGTGAGGTTATAGCGACCCACTGGCAGGACTAAGCCCGACTGCTGAGGCACGGTACCCTCTCGGCGGAGGCCTCCTTCCGTCGCGGTGACAGTAAAGCGACCCTGACGCCCACGAGCATCGATCTCCAGCGCGCCACAAGGCCGCGGCGTAACGGTCTCCTCACGCGCAGCGTTCGGTCTAACACGTATCGGCCGTGTAATGCTGGCCCATTCGCATCCGAGCATCGTTGGGACAGTCACCGACACTTCATGTTCGCCGGGTTGCAGCGTATCAGCGCGCCACGTCCCGGCCGCAATTGGAACTCCATTGAGCGTGACGCTGGCGTCGACCGGTGTCGAAAGCGTTAGGCGACCGACGGGTGTGATTAGTCGCCCCGCGCTGTCACGACCCGGACGGCCGGGCCCTCCCTTGCCGGTGTCCTTGATCGCTGCGAGCGAATCGGCGACGGAAGCAGCGGCAGCGGAATCAGCGAGTGGGACATTGACGACGATCCCGGGCGACACCGGCAGCGAATCAGGGGCCGCTCCGTTGCCGGCGTTCGGAAGGCGCCGCGCCAACAAGGGCACCGCGGCGACTACAAGGACGAGGAGCAGGCTCCCTGTCAGCCACACGGTGCGCTGCTCGCGCCGTGCTGCGACCCCACCCCCCGTTGACACGGTACCCACGGCGGCGCCGGCTGGCGTTTGCAGCCCAGCCGCCGGCACAATGGCGGTGTTGCCTAACGAGGGAACCGCAAGCGTGCGGGCTTTCGCCGGTGTCAGGAGGCGGCCGCCAGTGCGCACCAGCTCGAGCTCGTCGAGCAGCTGTTCGCCGGTCGTCGGCCGATCATCCGGTTTCTTGGCCAGGCAGCGCAGGAGGACAGTCTCGAATTCCGCGCTGAGGTTAGGGTTAATGGAGCGCGGCGGTGTTGGCACCTCCTCCACGTGTTGTCGCGCCACCTCGTACCAGTCATCGCCCGCGAACGGAAGCCGGCCAGTCGACGCACGATACAGCGTCACGCCTAACGAATAAATATCGGCCCGCCCGTCCAAAGGCTTCGCGCGCGCTTGCTCCGGGGCAAAGTACTGCGGCGTGCCCACGACCATCCCGGTCCCTGTCTGGCCTGTGTACCCAGAGAGCGCACGCGCAATTCCGAAGTCCGCGACCACCGCATTGCCGTGCTCGTCGAACATGATGTTGTCGACCTTGATGTCCCGGTGGATGACTCCTTCGCGGTGTGCGAAACCAAGCGCGCGAGACACATCCATTCCGATTTGCACGACGGCATCCTCTGAGAGGTGCGGCATCGTTTCGAGCTTATCGGCGAGCCCGCTGGGCAGAAAATCCATCGCGAAATACACCGCGTCCCCTTCGCGGCCGATCGTGTAAATCTTGATGATGTTGGGGTGGCGGAGCTTGGCTGCGACTGCCGCCTCACGCTTGAACCGCGTGACGAAGTCCACGTCCCCGCCGAACTGGGGTTTGAGGACTTTTAGCGCGACAGGGATCTCGAGTTCGGGGTCATATGCCCGGTACACCCACGCGAAGCCCCCGGACCCGACGAGGGCGTCAACCCGGTATTTTCCGAGGGTTTGTCCGAGATATCGCTCAGGCACTATCCGTCTGCCTTTACAGTGTGTATAGCGACCGATAAATTGCTGTGCTTCAAAGAATTGGGCGCACAAACGGAATTGTGCGGGGAATCTATCACATGGCTTTTCAGAAGGCACCGACAATCGGTAAACACCGCAGTCACGATACTGACACCGGTTCAAGCAGGGTGCAAATCGCAGTCCTCACAGAGCGTATTAACTACCTCACCGATCACTTCAAGCAGCACGCCAAAGACCACCATAGCCGACGCGGATTGCTCAAGATGGTGGGCAAGCGTCGCCGCCTCCTGGATTACCTCAAGCGGTCTGACGTTGATGGCTACCGCCGGGTCATTCAGGACCTTGGCCTCCGCCACTAGCAACCGTCACCAACTCCTACGCGCGCGGGCGCATCTGTGCCCGCGCGTTTTGTGTTCTCCAGAGGTCACACCAGCATGATGCAGAAAGTAGAGCGCGCCTTCGCGGGCCGAACGATCACGATCGAAACCGGCCGCATGGCCAAGCAGGCCGCCGGATCCGCCGTCATTCGCTTTGGCGACACGATGGTACTCGCGGCCGTCACAGTCAGCGATACCGAGAGCTCGCTCCCGTTCTTCCCGCTCCTGGTTGAGTATCGCGAGAAAACGTACGCCGCCGGCAAGATCCCTGGAGGCTTCATCAAGCGCGAAGGGCGACCACACGACCACGAGATCCTCGCCGCGCGCATTATCGATCGTTCCATCCGGCCGCTCTTCCCTGAAGGATTCAAGCACGAGATTCAGGTCTACATCTACGTTATCTCGGCGGACCAGGAGAACGACGCCGATGTTCTCGGATTGGTTGCCGCGTCGTACGCGCTGAGCTCATCGAAAATCCCATTTGCTGGACCGATCGGCGGGGTGCGTGTCGGTCGCATTCAAGACAAATGGATCCTGAATCCGACGTTCCAGCAGCTGGAATACAGCGACATGGAACTCGTGGTTACCGGCACCAAAGACTCCATCGTGATGGTAGAGGGTGGCGCGAATGAAGTGACTGAGCAGGATGTTGTCGATGCACTCGCCGTCGCTCAACGCGGGATCGCGGAGTTGGTGGCACTGCAAAATGACGCGATCGGTGCCACGCCCCCGAATAAGATGTCGTGGACGAAGCGCGACCCCGACGCCGCTTTCGTGACGCGAGTGAAAACGGACGCCGGAAAGCGCATCGTCGAGGCCTTAAACCAGAAAGACAAGCAGACGCGTGTGGAAGCTGTCGAAGCCGTCAAGCGTGCGATCGTAGACCAATACACGCTGGAGCTCGCGGCCGAGGAGGCTGAGCAACTGAAGAGCGTGCGCGGCATCTTAGGGGATATCGAGTACCATGCACTGCGTTCGCAGGTGCTCGATTCGGGCTTGCGGGTGGACGGGCGCAAGCCTAACGAGGTTCGTGAGATCACGATCGAAAGCAGCCTGCTCCCCCGCGCCCACGGATCGGCCCTCTTTACACGCGGGCAGACCCAGGCCCTAGTCGCATGCACGTTAGGCACTGCACAGGACGTTCAGCGTCTCGATACGATTGACGATGTGGGAGAAGTCACCAAGTCGTTCATGCTGCACTACAATTTCCCGCCGTTCTCAACGGGCGAAGTGCGTCCCATGCGCGGCACGAGCCGGCGCGAGATCGGCCATGGCAACCTGGCGGAGCGCGCGATTCAGAGTGTGCTGCCACCTTACGAGAGCTTTCCCTATACCATCCGAATCGTCTCGGACGTGCTCGAGTCCAACGGCTCGTCGTCTATGGCCTCGGTATGTGGTGCGTCGCTCGCGCTGTTCGACGCCGGTGTGCCGACGCGCGCTGCGGTCGCTGGTGTCGCGATGGGCCTCATCAAAGAGGATGAGCGCTACGCCATCCTTACGGACATCCTCGGTACCGAGGACGCGTTAGGCGACATGGACTTCAAGGTCGCGGGCACAGAGCAGGGAATCACGTCGATCCAGATGGACATCAAGATCCAAGGCTTGTCGCTCAAGCTGATGCAGGAAGCGCTCGCGCAGGCTCGCGAGGGCCGAATGCACATTCTTGGTGAGATGAAGAAAGCGCTCGCTGAGCCACGTGCGGACCTCTCGCCGTACGCGCCGCGCATCGTGACTGTCCAGATCAATCCCGAGAAGATCGGCGATCTCATTGGACCGAAGGGGAAGATCATCCGCGGCATCCAGGAAGAGACTGGTGCCGAGATCACTGTTGACGATAATGGCGTCGTGACGATCGCGGCGGTTGGCGGCGAAGCAATGGAAAAGGCGCGCGCACGGGTTCAAGAGTTGACGGCGGAGCCGGTCGTTGGTGACACGTACGAGGGCGTCGTGAAGAGCACCACAGCGTTTGGCGCCTTTATCGAGATCATGCCTGGCACCGAAGGCCTCTTGCACATCTCCGAGATGCAGCACGGGCGCACTGAACGCACCGAAGATGTCGTGAAGAAGGGGGATCGCGTGAAGGTGAAGCTCATCGAACGCGACGACCGCGGCAAAATGCGCCTTTCGATGAAAGCCCTGCTGCCCAAGCCAGCCGGCGAAGAAGGCTCGTTAGGTGCTGGTGGCGAGGAGGAGGGCGGTGAGGTCGTCGGCGTTGGTGGCGGAGCGCGCGAGCACAGGCACGGCAACGGTGGCAGCCGGCGCCCACGTGGTGGTGGTGGCCGGTCGCGTGGAGGGAGGGGCGGCGGAGGGGGAGGGGGAGGGGGAGGGGGACGCGGAGGCCGCGGCGATCGCGAGTGATCCATTCGGGGCCGCTGCCTAGCGGCATTTCGGTCGTGGGCAGCGAGGAGCGCATACATCGCACGCAGTTCGGCAACGGTCTGATCGTGCTCACCGAGCACATGCCGGGAGTGCGGTCGATTGCGTTAGGTGCGTGGGTGCGCGTCGCGTCGATTCACGAGAGTGCCGAGCGCATGGGCGTTTCGCATCTGCTCGAGCACATGGTTTTCAAGGGAACCGAGCGGCGCTCGACGCGTGAGATCGCACTCGCGCTCGAATCAGTGGGCGGCGTGCTCGACGCGTACACGTCGCGTGAGCATACTGTGTATCAGGCGCGCTGCCTCGACGAGGACCTCGAACGCGCGGCGGACATCATTCACGACATCGTCTTCCGTCCCGCATTGCAGGCGCGCGATCTCGATTTGGAGCGCAAAGTCGTGCTGGACGAGATCTCCTTAGTGGACGACACACCCGACGATCTCGTGTTCGAGCTGCATAACGGCGAGATGTGGGGGGCGCACCCGTTCGGCTACTCGATCCTCGGCACGCGATCGACGGTCTCCACGTTAGGTATTTCGGATCTGCGCGCGCTGCACAGTTTGGGTTACCGGCCAGAGCACATCGTCGTAGTGGTAACCGGCAATGTGGAGCACGACCGTGTCGTCGCCGCGCTCGAGGCGACCGGCTGGGCAGCGCGGCCCCGCGGCGGGACCGTCGTGAGCACACCGCCACCTCCCAACACTCCCCGTCTCGCACACGAGCACGTTACGCGCGACACGGCGCAAACGTACGTCGTCATCGGAAGTCCTGCGTTATGCTATTGCGACCGGCGGCGCTATGCCTTCGCGATTGTCTCGCAGCTGCTCGGTGGTGGTATGAGTTCGCGACTCTTTCAGCGCGTGCGCGAGGAGCTTGGCCTGGCATACTCGGTACACACGTTCCAATCGCTGCATGCGCGCTTTGGCGTGCATGGCGTCTTCGCGGCGACGGCGCCTGAGACAGCGGCAGCTGCGCTCGACGCGAGCCTGAACGAACTGCGCGGGCTCGTCGCAAACGGAGTTTCCGAGGATGAGTTGGCGGCCGGGAAAAACCAACTCAAGGGACAGCTCACGCTTTCGCTTGAGAGCGTCACGTCGCGGATGTATCGCGCCGCGGCAGTCGAGTTATACGGCGATCCCGACCGGACGCTGGACGAAGTGCTGGCCGAGATCGACGCGATTACGCAGGATGAGGTGCGCCAGATCAGCGAGGAATTCTTCAATCCCACGGCGCAAATGGTCCTGAGCCTCGGCCCCGGAGCTGCGCTAGCCTAACGGCTTGTTAAGAGCTGAGACCTAACGACTACGAGCTATGCACATCGGCGTTCCGAAGGAGATCAAAACCAACGAGAACCGCGTCGCACTCGTCCCGGCCGGTGTGGAAGCGCTGCTCGCCGCTGGACACAGCGTAACCGTGGAGCGCGGCGCTGGTGAAGGGAGCGGCTTCGAAGATGGCGACTACACGGCGGTCGGCGCCGAGCTCGCCGCGCATGCCGATGCGGTGTGGGCTGGCGCCGAAATGATCATGAAGGTGAAGGAGCCCGTCGAGCCAGAGTGGCCGCGCATGCGCCGCGGTCAGGTCATCTTTACGTACTTCCACTTCGCCGCGGACGAGCGCCTAACGCGGGCTCACATGGAGCGCGGGCCGGTCTGTATCGCGTACGAGACGGTAGAGCTGCCCAACCGCGAGCTGCCGCTGCTCACGCCCATGTCCGAAGTGGCCGGGCGCATGGCTGTGCAGCAGGGCGCTAAGTATCTCGAGAAGCTGTATGGCGGCCGTGGCGTCTTGTTAGGCGGCGTCCCCGGCGTCCCGCCAGCGAAGGTGGTCGTGCTCGGCGGCGGCGTTGTCGGCATCAACGCGGCCAAGATGGCGGCAGGGCTCGGCGCGGCTGTCGTCATCCTCGATATTTCGCTCGAGCGTCTGCGCTATCTGTCCGACGTTATGCCGGCGAACGTGCAGCTCATCTACTCCAACCGTCACAACATCGTGGAGCAGATCACCACCGCGGATCTTGTGATCGGCGGCGTACTCATTCCCGGTGCCAAAGCGCCGAACCTCGTGCGCCGGGACGACCTGCGGCGTATGAAGAATGGCGCTGTGATCGTGGACGTAGCTGTCGATCAGGGGGGCTGCGTGGAGACGATTCGTCCAACGACGCACGAGAACCCCACCTACGTCATCGATGGTGTGATTCACTACGGTGTGGCGAATATGCCAGGCGGCGTCCCTCGCACATCGACACTCGCGCTCACGAACGCCACTCTGCCCTACGCCCTCAAGCTGGCGAACAAGGGGTGGAAGCAGGCCTTGCGCGAGAATGCGGCCCTCCTCAAAGGCTTGAACATGGTGGAAGGCCATGTGACATATCCTGGTGTTGCAGAAGCCTTTGGTTTGCCGTACGAAGACTCCGCGACATTCGTGCGTTAGGTCACGAAAGTAAAAGCGGTGAGCGCGGACGAACGTTTTCGCTTTTTCTTGCCGCGTTAGGCAAGAGCTCGCTAGCGGTCCATGGTTGAGGCACAGTTCCTGCCGCGCGCTCTGCACACAACAACCAGACGAGGCACACATGGGATCGCTAGATGCGCGTTCCGGTCGCGAGGAGGACAAAGAGCGCAGTAGGCCCGACTTCTCGAATGTGAGGAGTGACAGCTCGTCGACGGCTGATTCGCCAGTCGAGCAAAAACCCGCGGCCGAGTCAACCAAGTCCTACACAGTGGTGGCAGGCGACACTCTCTCCGCCATCGCCCGCCATGAGTACGGCGATGCAAACGAGTGGCGCGTCATTTACGAAGCCAACAAGCACCTTATCAAGAATCCTGACATCATCTATCCCGGCCAGGAACTCACCATTCCACAACGCTGACACTCGAAGAGGACTGCCAATGACCAGTAAACGCTCCGCCCGATCCGTCGTGCTCGCATCAATGGCGCTTCTCCTCGCGGCGTGTGGCCGGCGAGAGGAGACCCAGGTCGACACGGCGCTGGGCACGGTCGATACGGCTGCCGCCGTGTCGGTGACCGAAATCGATGTGGGCAAGAGCATTGCCGCAGATAAGCGCCTCACCGCGGCAACGACAGACTTCATGGCGAGGGACACCATTTACGCCGTGGTTTCGACGCAAGGGACTGCACCGTCAGCCACACTGCAAGCGCGATGGACCTTCGAGGATGGTCAGGTTGTCGACGAGACGACGCAGACGATCGCGCCGACTGGACCTGCGGTGACTGAATTCCACATCAGTAAGCCAGACGGCTTTCCCAAAGGGAAATACCGCGTAGAGATCTTGTTGAACGGCACGCCGGCCGGGACAAAAGAGTTCACGGTCAAATAAGTTGCTAGGAGATAGGGGATAGGGGATAGGGATTCAAGCTGTTGACACACAGAGGCGGGGCGGTCAGACTTCGCGCCGCATGACCGCCCCGAGTAATTTCGCGCGTCCTCGAGTTCGCGTTAGGCGCTTGCCGCATGGGCTCGAGACGCCGCTGCCGGCGCCGGCGACGAGCGGTGCCGCGGGTTTCGACGTCTGTTCAGCGGAACCTGACTTCACGCTCGGAGTCGGAGACCGCCGCGCGGTCGCTACGGGTCTGGTCTTCGAGCTGCCGTTAGGCATCGAGATGCAGGTGCGCCCCCGTTCCGGGCTTGCGCTGACGCACGGGATTACGGTGCCTAACGCGCCTGGAACGATCGACCCCGACTATCGCGGCGAGCTCAAGATCCTCATGCAGAACCTTGGTGCGGAAGCAGTCACCATCCACCGCGGTGACCGTATCGCGCAGCTCGTTTTCGCGCGCTACGAGCTGCCGCAGATAGAGGAATCGAGCGAGCTGAGCGCGACGATGCGAGGTGCCGACGGCTTTGGAAGCACCGGGCGCTAGAGCATCGCTGGATAGGGGCAAAGTGACGTGTCAGACCGGAGTTCGTCCCAAGAGAGCGTATGAACCGACACGCTGTAGGTCGTGATGTGGCAATGTCTTGTCCCATTCGGACCCGGCGGCTAGGTTTCGCGCGGCGACCTGTAACTGACCGTCTCATCCGCACTTCGCCCCAGGTGCGGCACAACATAGATCCCCACTAAATGCGCTGGCCTTTCTTCAAGAAAGGATCGCTGTTTCCCGCCAATGCCATTGCCGTTGACCTTGGGACGGCAAACACGCTTGTCTACGTAAAGGGTGAGGGGATCGTGCTCAATGAGCCGTCCGTCGTCGCCCTGGACCGGGAAACCAAACAGATCAAGGGCGTGGGGCTCGAGGCGAAGCGTATGTTGGGGCGTACCCCCGATGGGGTGCTCGCTGTCCGGCCGATGAAAGACGGCGTTATCGCCGACTTCGACGTCACGGAAAAGATGCTACGCTACTTCCTCGCGCTCATCATTGAAAATCGCGTCTTCAAGGTGAAACCGCGGGTCATCGTCTGTGTCCCGTCAGGCATCACCGAAGTGGAGAAGCGTGCCGTGCGCGACTCGGCGTTAGGCGCGGGAGCCAAGGAAGTCTTTATGGTCGCCGAGCCGATGGCCGCTGCGATCGGTGTGGGGCTCCCGGTCGAGACGCCGACAGGGAACATGGTGATCGATATCGGGGGCGGCACGACCGAAATCGCCGTCATCGCCCTCTCAGGGATCGTGAGCGATACATCGATCCGTACCGGCGGCGATGAACTGGACACCGCCATCGTCCAGTTCATGCGCAAGAACTACAACCTGCTGATTGGAGAGCCTACCGCCGAACAGATCAAGATTCAGATCGGTTCAGCTGCACCTGTCGGTGAGGAGCGTGAGATGGAGGTCAAAGGACGTGACCTCGTGTCTGGGATCCCCAAGACCGTTCGCGTACACTCGACCGAGATCAGGGAAGCCTGCCAGGAGCCAATCCAACAGATCGTCGATGCGGTGAAACGTGCGCTGGAAATCACACCTCCGGAGCTCGCGAGCGATATTGTGGATCGCGGGATTGTCATGACTGGAGGCGGGGCTTTGATTCGCGGACTCGACGTCGTCCTTCACCAGGAAACGGGACTTCCCATCCACGTCGATGAGGATCCGCTGACCTGCGTGGTGCGCGGTACAGGGCGCATCCTGGACGACGAAGAGAAGTACTGGAACGTCTTGAGCCGATAAGGAGCAGCAATGGCTCGTGCAGTCCGAGCGAGCTCGCGCGCAGACACGGTAGTGTTGGTCGCCTGTGTGCTCACATCCGGACTTCTCACCATCCTCCCCGACGTAACGCGCGAGCAAGTAGCCGGCGTGTTGCGGCGCACGGTCGTGCAGCCGGTGCTCGCCTTACAGCGCACGGCAGAGCGAGGACGCAATGCGATCGTAGAGCGGGACGCCCTCACGCGCCGACTCGACAGCCTAACGCTTGGCACGGCGCGGTTGACCGAGCTCGAGCTGGAAAACGAGCGCCTACGTCGCATGGTCGGCCTCGGCGCCGCGATGCGAACTGGGTTCGTGGTCGCCGAGGTGGTGCACACCCAGTCGTTAGGTGATGAGCACACCGTCACAGTCACAGCGGGCAGCAACGCGGGGGTGACACCACGCTCGATCGTCGTCGCTCCGGACGGCGTCGTCGGTATGGTGGCGACCGTCGATGCGAATTCGAGTCTCGCGATCCTCTGGACGCACCCTGACTTTCGCGTCAGCGCGCAGTCGGTCGGAAGCAACGTGCTCGGTATTGCCAGACCGCACTCCGGTGGAGAAGGGGAGCGCTATTTACTCGAGTTGACCGGCGTGGCATTCCGCGACTCCCTCAATCCAGGGACGCTGATCGTCAGCTCCGGCCTCGGTGGGCGGTATCCGACTGGCATTCCTGTTGGAACGGTGATCGGCGAGATCAAAACATCGGAAGGTTGGGCGCGTACCTACGTCGTGCGACCGGCCGTCAAACCGCAGGACATTACGACGGTCATGATCGTGCAGCCAGAGCGGTTAGGCGCGGGCGTGGCGAGCGTCTGGCCCAAGCCCGCTGATCCGTTGTCGCGCCTTGGGCGCGACAGCGCCGCGGCGGCGGAC